>SFCB01000295.1 GCA_004367505.1 Chloroflexi bacterium OHK40
CCCCTCCTCCACCCCCCACTCCGGCTCATTGAACAGGTCCCACCCCAGCACGTGTGGGTGCGTCCCGATCGTGTAGTCCGTCCCTGCCACCGGGTAGTTCAGCATCGGCACCACCCCCTGCTCGATGAACGACCGCCGCGCCGTCGCGTCCACGATCAGGTTCCGGTGGCCCCCCGCGTGCTCCCCCTTCGCCGCCGCCGTCGAGTCCGGCTCCAGCATCTCGAACGACCACAGCGTGAAGACCAGATAGAGATTGTGGCGCTCCGCCAGCCGCACCGCGTCGGCCATACTCGGCAACGTCGTGGCGTCGAAGCCCGTCACCAGGCCCCCGCTCGGCGCGCTGAACTCCGGCGCGCCCCGCCCATCCAGAAACACCCACCACCGCACCGTGTTCACCCCCCGGGCCCGCAGCGCCGCGAAGACCTGCTCCGCCGCCGCACTCGAATAGGTGTGGTAGTTGCCCCACTCCTCCACCGTCGCGAAGTCGGCTCCGTAGCCCCCGCTCAGCGACGGCAGGTTCACCCCCGACAGGTACCAGCGGCCCCCCCGCCACGGCACCAGGTGCCGCCCGTCGCTCGGGCACCCAGCGGGCGCGGCCTGGAGCGCCGTGTAACGGGAGAGGTACGGAGCCAGGGTTATCAGCACGCCAAGGCTGAGCATGGTGAGCCCGGCGAGCGCGCGTTTCAGGAGCGGAAGGTTGAGGGTTGGCATGCGCCGACCTCCATTAACTATTCTTTAACCTTTCCCCCGCTCCTGTATACACTGCTGGCACGCCAGCGCCAATAGCCAGCTAGTCCTGGCGACGGACGGCTAGTACAGCGGTACGGTCATGGCGCGTACTAGGACCGAGGGCACACAAAGAAGCCCCCTCCCGAACTGGGAGGGGGCCGCTGGCGGGCTCAGCGAAGGGCTTATGCCTGGTAGCGGGCCAGGTAGCTGGCGGTATCGAAGGAGATCGCGGGAGGCGCCGGGACGTGCATCGTAGCAGGCTCGTGGTAGATCAGGCCCAGAGGCATACGCTCGCTCTCCAGGGCATAGCGCATAGCCGCCTCACGATCGGTCGGATCGTGATCCTCGGGGAGGTTATAGACCTTCTCCTTATAGAGCTTGTAGGTATCGTAGAAGGTCACGCAGGGACTCATCGCGTGGATGAAGGCGAAGCCACGATGGGCCATCCCGGCACGGATCAACTCAGCCAGCTGTTTGGGCTGGCTTGAGAAGCCCCGGGCAACATAGGTAGCGCCGCTGGAGAGGGCAATCGCCAGGGGATGCAGCGGGGTCGCCTGGTTACCGTAGGGCGTCGACTTGGTCACGTGGCCGGTAGGACTGGTTGGTGACGTCTGGCCCTTGGTGAGGCCATAGATCTCATTGTCCATCACGATGCAGGTGATGTCCACATCGCGGCGCAGCGCGTGGGGCAGATGGCCGAGGCCGATACTGAAGAAGTCGCCGTCACCGCCGACGGCCATCACCGTGAGATCGGGGCGGGCAAGCTTGAGGCCGGTGGCAGCCGGGAGCGCCCGGCCGTGCACAGTGTGCAGCCCGTAGGCCTGGAGGAAACCAGGGAGGCGGGAGCTGCAGCCGATGCCCGAGACGATGGCGAGATCCTTCGGATCGACCTGCAGGGCGGCCAGGGCCTGCTGGATGGCGGCCAGTACGGCGAAATCGCCGCAACCGGGGCACCAGATCGGCTTGAGATCCGTCTTGTAATCGGCTGGTTTACGGACCACCGGTGTAACCGGAATAGGTGTTGTCGTCGTCATAGGTCCTCTCCGCACGTAGAACCATCGGGAAGCGACGCGCGCCCCGTACCGTCGTGCTGGTCCAATCAGACGAGCTCCGGCTCGCTGATCCCCAGCAGCTGGTGGACCTTGCGCAGGATGTCGAAGCGCGTGAAGGGCATGCCGGTGTACTGGGTGAAGCTCTGCACGCGCACACCGAGCTCGGCCTGGATGAGGCGCGCGAACTGGCCCTGGTAGTTCACCTCGGGTACCAGCACAATCTCCACGCTGTCGATAAACTCCTGGATGGCATCCACCGGGAGGGGTGAGAGCATCTGCACCTGGAGCATGGCCAGGGGGATCTCCTCCTGGGCGGCGAGGAAGACAGCGCCACGGCAGGGACCAGCTGAGGTGCCCCAGCAGAGCAGCCCGACCCTGGCGCGTTCGCTGCCAAAGCGACGGACATACTCGCGGCTGTGGCGCAGGGCCTCGTACTTGCGCCAGCGCTTCTCGGTCATCCTGGTGTGGGCGGCGGGCGTATAGGCCGGGTTACCGTACTCGTTGTGTTCCAGGCCGGTGGCGGTGTACTGACCGTTGGGGGTGCCCGGCAGGGCCATCGGGGAGATGTAGCTGCCGTTCACGTAGTAGCGCTTGTACTCTTTGGGCTGGAGCTCGCCCTCAGGCTGCTTGCGCTCGATCACCGGATATTTGGCCAGATCGAAGGGCTCGATCGTCTCGGTGCGGAAGGAGAGCGAGTAGTCGGAGAGGATGATCACCGGCGACTGGTACTCCTCGGCGAGATTGAAGCCCCAGGCAGTGAGGTGGAAGCACTCGGCCACGCTCGCGGGGGCCAGCACGATGCGGGGCGAGTCGCCGTGGCCACCGTAGACTGCGATATTCAGATCGGACTGCTCCATCTTGGTGGGCAGGCCGGTGGAGGGGCCACCACGCTGGGCGTCCACGATCACCACGGGGATCTCGGCCATGCTGGCATAGCCGATCGCCTCGCTCATGAGCGCGAGGCCGGGCCCGGCGGTGGCCGTCATCGCCTTCTTGCCGCCGAAGGAGGCGCCGATACAAGCCATTATTGAGGCGATCTCGTCCTCGGCCTGAAGGTAGCCGCCGCCGAGCTGGGGCAAAATGGGCGCCAGACCCTCCATAATATCGGAGGCGGGGGTGATCGGGTAGCCGGCGAAGAAGCGCACTCCGGCGTGGAGCGCACCGGCGACGATCGCCTGATTGCCTGTCATCACCAGGCGATTGTGCTCGCCCGAAGACTCCATCCAGAAGCTATCACGCTTCTGGATCGTACGGGCATAGGCGATGCCGGCGTGGAGCGCCGCCAGGTTGGACTCGAGCAACTCGGCCTTTTTGCCGAGCTTGGCGCGCACGATATCTTCGAGCTTGCTCAGGCCCAGGCCGAAGAGGGCGGCGGCTACGCCCATCGCCGCCACATTCTTGCCGCGCCGGTTGCCTGCCTCCAGGGCAATCTTGCCGATCGGCACCGGGTAGGCCACGCCGCTAAAACTCTCCGGCGGAGTGAACTCCTCGCTATCGTAGAGGAGCACCGCGTGGGGCGCCATATCGGCGTGGTGCAGATCCCATGCCTCCTGGTTAAAGGCAAAGAGCACATCCACCGCGTCGCCCTGGGAACGCACCGGCGCGTTGGAGGCGCGCACCTGGAACATCACCGGGCCGCCTTTGATCTCGGCCGGGGTCGTACGGAAGGTGAAGACGTGCAGGCCCGAGCGCGCGGCCGCCTGGGCCAGCATCTCGCCCGTGGCTGTGCTCCCGTCGCCGCTCTCGCCGGCGACGCGGATGACTAGATCGTCCTTCTGGATCATAGAGTGCCCCTTCGCAACCTCCTCAGCGATGAGTGACGCCACACCTGGATGCGCTATAACCCCCCCTTGCAAAGATAGGCCTATCTTAGCACCGCCCCTATCCGGTTTCAATGTCAGAATAGCTATCTAGGCTGGTGCGATTGCTGTGCAATCCTCTCTCTACAGGGCATTATGTTCTCCTCTTGCACAGGTTACAGTCTCGTCAGGTTCTGGCCGGAGGGTCAGGGCGCCAGATAAACACCGACCCTACAATAATGCCCGGTTCGTTCTGGAACCAGGCCCGGACCGCCGGCAAGATCGAGCAGATCGCGATTGGTCCGTACAACCACAACCTCAAGCAGCACTACTACGACCATGTTTCGCGCTTGCCATGCGGCCTCACCTAATATGGAGCATGTAGTCGCCCCAATCGGTCGGCTACTGCACGCGGCGGGGCTGGAGCACAGCGCTCCGCCTGCCCCTAACCACGACGAGCCCCCCGGTTGCATAGGGTGATCCGCTTACGCGCGTCGAGCGCGCGGCTCGGGCCCGTCTTGCACCCCGCCCGCTGCAGGGTCCTTCCAGCACACGTGGGAACCCCGCCCGCCCGTGCGTCGGGTTTAAGGGTGGACAGCACGTCTACTCGGAACCGTGGGTCACGGCGTTGGGACGCGCTGCTGGCCCTCACCCCCGCGTTCGCGGGCGCAGGCCCCACGCGTTCGCGGGCGCAGGCCCGCAACCATCGCTCCGAGAACGGGAGAAGGGGGAGAAGGCTTCCCGATGCAGATTCTCTCCGCTCCCACAAGGGGAGCGGGGCCGGGGGTGAGGAGGAACGGGCGACGGTGAAGCAGCCCTGGGCCCCACGTTTCCGTTCCTTGACAATGGTACAGGAGCGGTGCTATCCTACTAACCACTCTCGGCAATACGTCGCGGTCGCGGAGGATCGCGGGGGTTTTCAGGCGCGGTCAGGCGGTGCTCGCCGGCCGCGTTCGTGATCAGGGCCCCGCTCCAGCTGGCGACGCGGCCCCCCGGCCAGGTCGCCCACCAACCCCGCCACAAAGGAAGAGCGGCTATGGATGCGTCTACCGCCCGGGTCGTTGGCGACCACAGCGCCGGCGATCAGCGGCCCAACCCTCCGCTGCACAGCGTCGCAGGCGTCCCGCGCCGCCCGCCCGCGCCGCCACGGGGCGAAGCCCCCCCGC
>SFCB01000011.1 GCA_004367505.1 Chloroflexi bacterium OHK40
CTCCGCGCCCAGGGCTATCGCTTCCGCCGTGCTCCGGCTGCCTACCTCGCCCAGCTGGAGGAACTCGCCCTCAAGCCACGTTTGCCGGCCTAGTTTTTTCCCCGCGTTCTGATAGACCTCATCCGACTCGAAGTGGGTCCCCTCCATTTGGCGTTGTGGTGCGGTTTCGTTGGCCTTCTCCTGCAGGCGCGTGCGTAAGGTATGGGCCTGCTTGTAGCTCAGGTCGAGCGCCTCGGCCAGCTGGGTGGTACTCCCCCCTGCGTCACCCCACGACGCAGCAGGACGATGATCGAAGGCTGCGGACGGGTCTTCTCAAATGCGGTACCGGTGACCAGGGTGTAGGGACGCTGACAGTCGCGGCAGCGGTAGCGCGGAAAGGCCTGATAGCGGCGGAAGTCACGCCGATTGGTTGACCCACAGCGTGGGCAACGCAGGCTCTCCGAATACAGGTCCTGCTCCAACCACCCCAGGCAGGCCGCCTCGTCCCTCAAGTCGCCGATAGGAAAAACAAACATCGCGCCGCTCCTACGCCTGTTGCACCTCGCACAACGGCGCTGAGGCTACCACATCTTGCACGCTAGCTACAGATGAGCGTACACGTCCGCGGAAGTCCGTACAGGGTTTGAAGCGGGCTTTAGCCCGCCACAGTCAGGCGTCAGCCTGCGGCGGACGTACGCTTTGCCTCGGCGTGGATGGCCTGCTGGCCTGCGGTGCTGGGCTCGAAGCGCTGGAGCTCCTTCTGGAGCGCCGTAAGTATCCGCGTCCCGGCATCCGAGGCCTCGCCCTGCGCCTGAGCCGGCCAGGCGAGCGTGATCACCTGCACCGTGTAGTCGCGGACCGCGGTCTGGAGCGTCGTACGGGCCGGCTCCGGGCAGCCGCCAACGTCATGGTAGAGGGCGCCAATGGCGGCGGCCTCGACGGAGACCACGCCCTCAACGTCGGTGAGGTTGTTTTTGCTGCTCCAGGCGAGGAGTGTGCGTGTCGCGCAAGCAATACAGGCTTGACAAAATCGTATACGATTATACAATTCAGCCATGACCCTTGAGCAACTATTCGCCACCGCGCAATTCCGGAATGCCAGTACGCCTGAGCTCGTGGCCCACGCCCTCCGCGAGGCGATTCTTGGCGGGCTGTACGCCCCCGGCCAGCCCCTGCGCCAGGACACCATCGCTGCCGCCCTCGGCTTGAGTAAGATCCCCGTCCGTGAAGCACTCCGGCGCCTTGAGGCCGAAGGTCTGGTCGTTCTCCACCCCAATCGCGGCGCGGTCGTAGCACCGCTCGTTCCGCAGGAAGCCCAGGAGATCGCCGAGATCCGCATCGCCCTGGAAACACTCGCCCTGCGCCTGGCTCTGCCTCACCTTGCCCCCCGGGACCTGCGGGTGGCCACCGGCATCCTCGACGACCTCGACGCCGAGAACGACGTTACGCGCTGGGGCGCACTGAACCGCGACTTCCACCAGACGCTCTACACCCCGGCGAACCGACCGCAGCTCCTCGCGCTGATCAGTGCCCAGCACCGCCGCTTCGACCGCTACATGCGCGTGGTGCTGGCCTCGATGCGCCACCAGGTCGACTCCCAGGCCGAGCACCGCGCCTTGCTGGAGGCTTGCCGTGCAGGCGACGAGGCCACGGCGATCGCCATCCTGGAGCGCCATATTGCCACTGCCGCCGCGCTGCTCGCCGAACACGTGCGCAGCGATCCCACCGTCGTGTTCTGACCGCTCGTCCTACGTGAAAGGAAACACCCGATGGTTGCTCCCTCCGCTACCCAGGAAGCCCACGACCCCGCCATTCTCGCCACGGCCCGCGCCCTGCTTGACGCCTGCGCCTCGCCTCGCGAGATGGCCGAGCAGGTGGTCGCTGCGGTGCAGCGCAATGAACAGTGGAGAGGGCGGGCCTGCATCAACCTGCTCGCCCCTGAGGCACCTACCAGCCCGCTCGTGCGTTCACTCCTCGCCACGGAGGTTGGCACCCGTGCCGCCGAGGGCCACATCGGCGCGATGAACCGCTGGTTCGCCGGTACACGGTACATTGACGAGATCGAAGCGCTGTGCGTCGAACTGCTCAAGCAGGTCTTCCGCTGTCGTTACGCCGACCACCGGCTGATGGGCAGCATGCTCGGCAATCTGGCGGTCTACCACGCCTTCGCCGAGCCGGGCGACACGATCATGAGCGTGGCCCAACCCTTTGGCGGCCATTCGAGCAATCGGCCCAACGGCCCGGCAGGTGTGCGTGGGCTCCGTATCGTCGATATCCCCTTCGACCCGGTGGAGCTGACAGTGGACCTGGAGCGCTTCCGCCGGCTGGCGCCACAGGTGCGCCCGAAGCTGGTGGTACTGGGGCTATCAATGACCCTGTTCCCCTACCCGGTGCGCGAGATGGCCGAGCTAGCCGCGAACTGGGGCGGCAAGGTGATCTTCGATGGTGCCCACCAGGCGGGCTTGATCGCCGGTGGCCAGTTCCAGGATCCCCTCGCCGAGGGAGCAGCGGTGCTGACCGGCTCGGCCGGCAAGACCTTCAGTGGTCCGCAGAGCGGCATGTTGCTGTGGAACGACCCGGAGCTGACTCGGCCGCTCACCGACACCGTCTTCCCGGTGCTGGTGGCGACTCACCAGGTCAACCGCGTGGCGGCGCTGGCCGTCGCGGCGGCAGAAATGCTGGCCTTCGGCGAGCCCTACATGGCCCGGATCGTCGCCAATGCCCAGGCCCTGGCGGCAGCCCTCGACGCACGCGGCATCCCGGTGCTCGGCAAGACGAAAGGCTACACGCGCACCCAGCAGGTGATCGCCGATGTGCGAACCTTTGGCGGTGGGCTTGCCGTGGCGCAACGGCTGGCCGAGGCGAACCTGATCACGAACAAGAATTTGCTGCCGGACGACCAGCCAGCAGACTGGGACCGACCGAGCGGGCTGCGGATGGGCACGATCGAGGTGACGCGCCTGGGGATGGGCCCGACGGAGATGGCGCAAATCGCCGATTGGATGGCGCGGGTGCTGGTGGAGGGGGACGACCCACGCGTGGTGGCGGCCGAGGTCGAAGCGTTCCGTGAGGGCTTTCAGACGTTGTACTATACCTTCGAGGAGGGCCTGCCCCCCGCGTCAAACGAACGCGCCTGAGGCTCCATCTACGTATCTGGGGAGCAGCGTGTCCGATCCGCTGCTTCCCCCCCTCGCCATTGGGCTTACAGATCCTTCCGTGCTGGGGCTCCTGGTGCCAACCCACAGGCACGTGCTGCCGCGATCAGCACGCGCCCCTCACGATCCAGATTGTCACCATTGGCACCTCACGCCACCTGTTCACGGGAACTGGTCATTCCCCTACGGCAGCAGCAGGGGCATCCCACTACACCGTGGACACGCGCCCGAGTGATGCACTGGCCCTGGCGGTGCGGGCAGGCGCGCCCATCCTGGTTGCGCAGGCGCTCCTGGACGAGGCGGCACGCAGCGCGGCGCCGCGCGATATGGTGCCGTTGGAGCCTGGTTCGCCCCCCCACCAGAGACTGATGAGCTCGAGCTATAGCGCCGTCACCTCCCGACCTGGCCAGCCTCCAGCGCTGCAAGGGTTGCGTGGCCGCCTGCGGATGCTCCGGTAATGGTGAAGCCACCACGCTTGCGCGGCAGCGGGAAGCATCGCAGCCCATCGGCCAGACCCCGGAACAGCCAGACGGCCCGTCCCAGCACCCGTGGCGCTCGCCCGGAGGTCAGGTCGCTCAGCGCCCGCAACACGACCGTGCGGATGAACGTCGTGACCAGGAGCCACGCGCCCGCCGCATGCCCTCGGCGCAGCAGCAAGCCGAAGGCAGCGCCAGCGCCGTACATGCCGTCGCGGACCAGCCGCCGCCCCTGCGCAAAGTCCCGAAAGCCGTGGTGCACCACGGCCACACTCGTCGTACGATAGATCTGGTACCCTGTGGCACCGTGGGCGCCCGGTGGTCGCACCTGCCCCACGCTGGCGCCGTTCAGCGTTCGGCAGGGCGTTTGAACGCAGGGCGAGGGTGAGGCCACTGCACGCCCAGCCACAGCCGCCAGCCCTGGAGTGGCCTCATGACCTGACGTGGTCATCGCCACGAGCCGCTTCGCGGCCGCTAGCAGCGCAACTGCACCATGAGCACCGTCCGCGAGCTGATCGCTGCCACATTCTCCGGCGAGGCCTACCCTCTGGCGCCCTGGTACGCCGCATTGCTTGAGGCTAGCCCGCCCCTTCGCGGCTTTAGCGCCACCAACGCCCCCAAGATCCGCAAAAAGGCCCGCCAGGCCCGCACCCCCGATGAGCAACGCGACCTGCGATGCGAGCTGGCGGTGGCCGCTGCCCTGATGGACCGGCGAAGCCCGCTCAGCTATGAGCCGCTGGCCGCCCCTGGTCGTCGCGGTCCCGATTTCCTGCTGCGCTACAAGGGTCACACCACGGTCTATGTCGAGGTCTCACGCATGCGCCCACCCCGCAGCGAGGAGCCCGACCACGCCGGCCGTGTGGCGGCTCTCCTCTGCGGAAAGCTCGGCCAGCTGGTGGCCGGTGCGGCCAACCTGCTCGTCATCGTGAGCGACGCCGGCCCCCACCCCAACGAGGATATCGGCGCCATTCCATTATTCAGGGCCTCAGGCGCCGTGCCGCAAGCCACGACGACGCCTTCTTCGCTTTTCGCGGCCTCGCCGGTGCCCGTACCTTTACCCAACTCCTGCCACGTCTCAGCGCCGTGCTGCTCGTAACGCCTGCTGAGCCAGCGGAGCAGCTCTGGCCCCTGCCCCAGGCCCGCCACGCCCTCCCCGACGGCCTGGCGCGGGCTATTGCCGGCTGGGCGCTCGCGGCGACGATCGGCCCGCTCAGCTGAGCCTGGTCCGAGCCAGCCAGCCCGTTAGCAACCCTCGAGGGCGGAGCATGCCCCACCCCGGCCTGCTCCGCCCCGCGCACTACCCCTCGATCCCGATCGTCAACTGAGCGGTGTAGCCGCTCGTCACATCCCCGGTGACGGTGGCCAGCTGCGAGCTGTAGCCATCGCGGAAGACGTTGTCGGTCTCCAGCGAGATCTGGGCAAGGTTGCGTACACTCTCGGCATAGCCGTCGGTGGCGTAGACACGCTCACAAACATCCTGAGGAAACGCGAGTTGTGACGTGTGAAGAACATTCGCCGCGCTGGTGGCCTCGTCCAGGGTGCGGTAGATCTCAAAGTGCACGTGTGGCCAGCGGCCGGCGTAGCACCCGGGGTAGATCGTCGTGAAGGTGACGACACCCGCGCTATCGGTGGCCTGCACGCCACGCAGGTAGTCCTCGCTAGTCAGGCCGTTGCTGTACAGCGAGTAGCCTCCTTCACGTGTGCAGTGCCAGGCGTAGATCGCGTAGCCGGCGAGGGGTGCGCAGTTCCTGCTCGAATCAACCAGGGTGAGCACAAGGGTGAGCGGGATACCCGCCGCCGTGTTCCCAGTACTCAAGCTGCTGCGAAGATCACGTCGCACGATCCCCGAGCGTGTCAACACATTCAGCGTCTGGTTCGACGCGTTCGAACCGTCGGCGGGGTAGGGACCGGCGGTCTCCTGCGGGATCTCTGCCACACACGCGGCCGCCCCGGCAGCCGTATCCGCTGTGGCTGCCGTCGTACCCGCCACAAGCGGCAGGTCGGAGCCGCCGGCCTGCGTACCGGCCAGGGCACAACCCGTCAGGAAGCTCGTCAGACCGGCTGCGCCCAGGCTGAGTAGGCGACGGCGAGTGATCGGCGAGCGCTGGAGCATCTGCAAGTCGGCCGCCAGGCCAAGATCGTAGATATCGGGCGTCTCGTGCTTCAAAGCGATCCTCCCTCTGTATCACACATCAGGTGAGCAGAACGGTCGCGGCGCTGGTTGATTGGCCGGGCTCACTTGTGGTCAGCATACCTGGAGGATGTGCAGGCGCGGTTCAGAAACGCCATAGAAGCACAGTAGATGGACGCCATGGTTGCGCCGCTGCGACGGTGTTTAGACAGTCATCGCAGATTGCCGAACCGTCACCCTCACAGCGCCACCACCCTGCTACACTCCATCCAGACAGCTTTGCCAGGCCCCCCCGGCATCCGCGCCGCACCTTACCTTCCCCCTGCCCCTGGCACCCTGGTCGCCCGCTCAAGCTACGCAGGCCCCACCGCAGCGCGGCAGGCGCCCCGAGAGCGGGAGGACAGGTTCGCGACGTCCCGAGAAGCGATGCCCAGGCACATTGCCAGCCACCACGCCGCCCCCTCCGGCGGCGATCTCCTCGACCAGCCCCTGCCCCCAGCAGCCCCGGGCGCGCAGCGCCGTGGCCTTTCGTCGGCTGAAGCAGCGGCGCTGCTACGTCAGTACGGACCAAATACGCTCGAGCCGATCCGGCGCCGGCCACTGATCTGGACGCTCCCGGGTCACTTCACCCACCTCATGGCCCTGCTGCTCTGGACAGGCGGGGCGATCGGATTCCTCGCCCAACTCCCGCAGCTCGGCATTGCAATCTGGCTGGTCAACCTGATCAACGGGCTCTTCAGTTTCTGGCAGGAATACCGCGCCGAGCGCGCCGCCGAAGCCCTGCATGCGCTCTTGCCGCTGCGGGCACGTGTGCTGCGCGATGGGGCGGTCCAGGAGATCCCGCGCGCCGAGGTAGTGCCTGGCGACCTGCTGCTCCTCGCCGAGGGCGACCAGGTGGCCGCAGATGGCCAGCTCATCGAGGCGCACGAGCTCCGCGTCGACGAATCGACGCTCACCGGCGAGTCCCGTCCTGTGCCGAAGAGCGCCGCTCCTTCTCCAATACCCGCCGACGAGCACACGGCTCGGCCTTACACCGTCTTCGCCGGGACCACCGTCCTCGCCGGGACGGGCAGAGCACTCGTCTTCGCCACGGGGCCCAACAGCTCATTCGGCGCGATCGCGCGGCTAACCCAGACGCTCCCGGAGATGCCAAGCCCGCTCCAGCAGGAGCTTGCCCGCGTCACGCGGGTGGTGACGGCCATCGCTGTCGGCGTAGGGCTGATCTTCTTCTTCCTCGCCGTTGGCCTGGCTGGCATCAGCCCGGCCGCGAGCTTTATCTTCGCCATGGGCATGATTGTGGCCTTTGTCCCCGAGGGCCTGCTCCCAACGGTCACCCTCGCCCTCGCCATCGGCGTGCAGCGCATGGCTCGCCGCAACGCCCTTCTCAAGCGTCTCTCCGCCGTCGAGACTCTCGGCTGCACTGAGGTGATCTGCACCGATAAGACCGGGACGCTCACGGAAAATGCGATGACCGTGCGCCACCTGTGGGCCGGCGGGCGAGCCTATGAGGTCACCGGCTCTGGCTATACGCCCACCGGCGCGATCATCGCCGAGAGCCGCACCGACGAGCACCGACCAGAGGAGGATGTGCGCCTGCTGCTCCGAGCCGCCGCCCTCTGCAACAACGCCCGCCTGGTGCCGCCCAACCATGACCTGGATCCCTGGACGATCCTGGGAGACCCGACTGAAGCCGCGCTACTGGTGGTGGCGTTGAAAGGGGGCCTCGACCTGGCCGCCGAGGCTCGGGCAGCGCCACGGATCTACGAGATCCCCTTCGAGTCCCGCCGGAAACTGATGAGCACGATCCATCGGCCCGGCGCAACCGTCGTCTACACAAAAGGTGCACCCGGCGAAGTCCTTGCCCGCTGTGGAACAATCCGCATCGCTGGCCGGGCGGTGCCGCTCGACGATCGCCTGCGCATGATGGTGTTGGCCGAGCAGGACCGGCTGGCCCACGCCGGCCTGCGCGTGCTCGGCGTCGCCATGCGCGAACTGACCGGTCCACCATTCAGCCTGCACCCCGAGGCGGTGGAGCGCGATCTGACCTTTCTTGGACTTGCGGCCATGTACGACCCACCCCGCCCCGAAGTTGCTACGGCCGTCGCCACCTGCCACCGCGCGGGGATCAGGATCGTGATGGTCACCGGCGATGAGGGGCTCACTGCCGAGAGTGTCGCGCGGCGGCTCGCGATCGTCTCTGGCAGCGCACCTCGCCTGGTGAGCGGCCCCGAGCTCGACACGCTCGATGATGCTGCCCTCGCCGCAGCCCTGGAAGATGAGGTAATCTTCGCCCGCACCTCACCGGAGCAAAAACTACGCATCGTGACCGCGCTGCAGCGCCAGGGTAAAGTTGTGGCCGTCACCGGTGACGGCGTCAACGATGCGCCGGCCCTGAAGCAGGCCGATATCGGAGTGGCCATGGGTCGGAACGGCACCGACGTGGCCCGCGAATCGGCCGACATGATCCTGACGGACGACAACTTCGCCACGATCGTCCACGCGATAGAGGAGGGGCGGGCAGTCTACACCAATATCCGCCGCTTTGTGAGCTACATCTTCACCAGCAACATGCCCGAGGCCGTGCCCTTCGTGCTCTTTGCCCTCAGCGGCGGGCACATCCCCCTCGCGCTCACGGTGATGCAGGTGCTGGCGATCGATCTCGGCACTGATCTCCTCCCCGCCCTGGCTCTCGGCGCCGAGCCGGCCGAGCGCGACGTGATGAATCGGCCGCCGCGTCACCGCACCGATCATCTGATCAGCCCGGGACTGCTCTTGCGCGCACTCGGTTTTCTTGGCCTCCTCCAGAGCGCCGTGGCCATGCTCGCCTTCTACACTGTCTACTGGAGCGCCGGGTACGCTGGTCGCTGGAGCGATCTGCCAACCTCCGGCCCGCTCTACCAGCTCGCAACCACCGCGACTCTCGCTGCGATCGTGGCCACCCAGGTGGGAAATCTCTTCGCCCAGCGCAGCGCGCAGGAGTCGATTGTGTCCATCCCGCTCTGGTCGAACCGGTTGATCTGGCTCGGCATTGCGGGGGAGATCACGCTCCTGGCGGCGATCGTCTACCTCCCAGGGCTCCAGTGGATCTTCGGCACGGCGCCACTCCCCCCGGTGGCCTGGCTGCTCCTCCTGGCCTGCACACCCACGCTGCTCGTCGCCGATGAGTTGCGCAAGGCCATCCGCCGCCGGGGCCTACGGCTCGTCCAGGGCACCACGCTGTCTGGCCAACCCGACAAGAAGTGAGGTCCCCATGCGTGTGCTGATCCTTGGGTGCAGCCGGATTGGCGTCGGGCTGGCCCAGCGCCTCGATCTCGCTGGCCACACGGTCACGATCGTCGACCCGGAACCCGCAGCCCTTGCCCGCCTCCCCGCCAGCTTTGGTGGCCGCCAGCTGAGTGGCCACGTGCTCGACCGCCGGGTGTTAGAAGAGGCGAGCATCGAACACCAGGACGCCCTCGCCGCGGTGACACCAAACGACGATGTGAACATCGTCGCGGCGCGGCTGGCCCGCCTGGCTTTCCATGTGCCCCGCGTTGTCGCCCGGCTGTACAGCCCCCGCGCCGCCACTCTCTACCAGCAACTCGGCATCCAGACGGTCTGCACAACCACCTGGGGCATCAACCGGATCACCGAACTGCTCAGCTACGCTGAGCTCGAGCCGGTGGCGAGCATCGGTACGGGGGTCGAGCTCCTCGACGCACCGCTCCCACCCCTGCTCGTAGGGCGCCCCGTGAGCGCCCTGGCCCGGCCTGGCGAGCTCCAGGTTGTTGCGATCAGCCGCGACGGGCGCACCTTCCTGCCTCACCCGGAGAGCCGCTTTGAGTCCGGCGATCGACTCCACCTCGTCGTGGCAGCCGGCGCAACCGACCACCTGGTCGATCTCTTGCGCCACTGAGGAGGTGACCTATGCGCATCATGATCATTGGCGGTGGCGCGGTCGGCTCCTACCTCGCCGGCCTGCTGCTCCAGCAGGGCCACCACGTCACGATCATCGAGATCCGTGAGACGGCGATGGCGACCCTTCGCCTGACCGCCCCCGGGGCCCAGTGCCTGCTCGGCAGCGGCACGGACCCCGAGCTCCTCGAGGCGGCCGGCGTGCACCTGGCAGACACTGTCGTCGCGGTGACAGGGACCGATGAGACCAATCTGGTCATCACGAGCCTCGCGCGCTTTGCGTTCGATGCGCCGCGAGTCGTGGCACGGGTGAACAACCCGCACAATAGCTGGATGTTTACCCCCACCATGGGCGTAGATTTCGCACTCAACCAGGCCGATCTGCTGGCCCACCTGATCGCGGAGACGATCCCGTCTCCCCCGGCGCAACGCTTATCGGAGCCGTCAACAGGAGGCGACGGTGGCTAAGCCGAGGGTGAGCTCGCCCGCCAGGCCCACTTGTACTGCGGCGGTCGCCCATCCCCCAACCCGCGGGGCCACACCGTGATCCTGCTCGACGATGGGCCGGCCACCGGCGCCACTATGCGCGCCGCCGTCATCGCCGCGCAGGCCCGGGACCCGGCACACATCGTCGTCGCCGCGCCGATCGCGGTCCCGGAGGCGAACAGGCTTCTCCAGACGCTGGCCAATGCCGTCGTTGCCGTCATCAGCCCCGAAACGCTCGGGGCGATCGGGCGCTGGTACGAAGCCTTCGACCGTTTCGGCGATCGTGAAGTCCTGGCGTTGCTACACGACGTTACGCCCTGAGCGAGGCCCTCAATGCACCTCAAGACCCTCGCCTGCGATCTCGACGGCACCCTGGCCGAACATGGCCATGTGGCGCCGGAGACATGGGCCAGCCTGCAGCGTCTCAAGGAAGCAGGGTGGTCGCTCATCCTGGTAACCGGGCGCGTACTCCAGACCTTCGCGCCTGGTGGACCCTATGGCGAACTCTTCGATGTGCTCATCGCCGAGGGAGGAGCAGTGGTCTACTTCCCCCGGCGCGATCTCGTCCGCCTACCATTTGGACGGCTCAGCGATGACCTGCTCGCACGGCTGGTCGCCCTCTCCATCCCCCTGGAGCGCGGCCTGGCCATCGCCGCCACCCGCGTGCCCCACGATCTGTCCGTCCTCCAGGTACTCCACGACACCGCCGGAGGCGCAACCGTCGAGTACAACCGGGGTGCGGTGATGGTGCTCCCGCCAGGGGCTACCAAGGGCACCGGGCTCCAGTACGCCCTGCGCGAGCTCGGGCGCTCGGTCCATAACGTGATCGCCTGTGGCGACGCCGAGAACGACCGGAGCCTCTTTGCCATCGCCGAGCTCGCCGTCGCCGTGAGCAACGCGACCGATGATCTGCGAGCCCTGGCCGACCTTGTCCTCCCGGCGCCCAACGGCGCCGGGGTCCGCGCCCTCGCCGAGGATCTGCTCCGCGCGCGCCTCCCCGCCTCGCGTCCACGCCCCTCCCGCATGCTCACCATTGGCAATGGCCCCGAAGAGACGCCCGTCTTCATCGATCCCTTCGAGTTGCTTGATGGTTCGCTCGCCATCGTCGGCGCCAGCGGTAGCGGCAAGTCCTGGCTTGCCGGGCTCCTCGCCGAGGCGCTCCTCGAACAGGGCTACCAGATCTGTCTGATCGACCCTGAGGGCGACTACCGGGCGCTGCGTGCCTTTCCGCATACCTTGCTGCTCGGCGGTGACAGCGCGCCCCTGCCTCCAATCGCCGATGTCGTGACCCTCGGGGAGTACGCCGAGATGAGCCTCGTCCTCGATCTCTCACTGACACCGCCTGAGCAACAGGCAGGCTACGCCGCGTCCCTGCTCCACGCCCTCCACTCGCTTCGCGCCAACCACGGGCGCCCCCACTGGCTCCTGGTCGACGAGGTGCAAAGCCTCTGCCCGCCCGCAGGCAGTGAGACGGCCGATGCACTGAGCCTTCTGGCGAGTGAGGGCGGGGTCGGTATCGTAACCTACCGGCCAGACCAGGTGCCTCCCCGGCTGCTCGATGTGATCGACCACTGGCTTATCACCCGGCTCGACGCGCCTGCCGAACTGGCAGCGATCAACTCACGGCTCGAGCGCAGCCCCGGCTGGGCTGAGCAGATGGCCACCCTACCCGCCCTGCCGCGCGGCCATGCCGTGCTCTACACCGACACGCGAGGGTCAGATCCGCCAGCCCCCCAGCCGGTTATTTTTCGCGCAGGACCGCGCACGGTCCCTCACATCCGTCATCTCCACAAATATCTGCGGGCACCCCTCCCCTACGAGCGCCGCTTCTTCTTCCACAACGCGCAGGGCAGTTACCTCGGGCAGAGCGCCGCCAATCTCTGGGAGTTCCGCGTCGCCCTCGGTACGCTCCCGCTCGGATCACTGCGCTACCACCTGGAGCGTGGTGACTTCGAGCGCTGGGTGCGCCAGGTGCTTCATGACGACGAGCTCGCCGCTCGACTCAACAAGCTGGCCCGGCGCCACCTGGCCGGCGAAGCCCTCCGCAGCGCACTCGTTTCCGTGGTCGGCGATCGCTACGCCGAGCTCGATAGCCTGATCTGAGCGCGCCCCGGCGCCAGGGCACGGCTGCCAATAGCCCTGGCTGCTTCGATGGAGCCCATTGCTCGGAAAGCTTTCACCGTCTGCGGAGTGCTCGCGCGCGTCAGAACACCATCTGTGCGCGATACTCCGGTTCCTGGTTCGGGCGCTAGCTGCCGATCCCTACCTCTCGCGCTCGCCCGGCGATCGCCTCCACCAGGGCTACGGCGGCGGGGCCGTATGCGGCGCTCGCCCGCCGAACCAGTGCGCTCTCTCGCCAGAGCGGCCCCAATCCCTGCACCTCAATCTCCCGCAGCCGCCCAACCGCCACCGCATCGGCCACCTGCATCCAGGGAAAGAAGCCGGCTCCCGCGCCGCTGAGCACCATCTGGCGCCCCGTGTCCATTGGCAGGTCAACGGCCGGCCGGGCACGCTGCGCGATGCGCGCAACCGGCGCCGGTAGGCTCAACCACCAGCGTAGCAGCAGAAATGGCCGGGACTCGGTGGTGACCCGCTCCTCGTCCGGTGATGACCCGGCCGCCAGTGGGTGAGCCGGCGCCGCTACGAGCACCACCCGCTCGCGTAGCCTCAGCAACACCTCCAAATCGGTCACCAGCGAGTCAGCACAGGGCCACGCGATGATCGCCAGGCCCACCACCCCATCAAGCAACAACTCGATCAGCTGTTCGTGGCGGCCTGCCCGTACCATCAACTCCACCTGCGGGTGCTCGGTATGGTAGCGCGCCACGACGGGGCCCAGAAAGCTGCCCGAAAGCGACTCGAGGACCCCGATCGTCACCCGGCCCCGCTGCCCGGCACGCGCCTGCCGCGCTGCGTCCACTCCTGCCTCCAGTACCTCCAGCGCCCGTCGCGCGTAGGGCAGGAAGCTCGTACCAAGATCCGTTAAGACAACCCCCCTGGCGCCACGGATGAACAGTGGCCCGCCGACGATCCGCTCCAGCGCCTGCACCCGCGCGCTGATCGTCGGCTGGGCCAGCCCCAGCGCCCACGCCGCCCGGCTGAAGCTCCCCTCGCGCACGATCCGCTCGAAGGCCAGCAGCTGATCCGTGTCCACCAGCCCCTCCCATCAATATTCTCGATGGCTCCTATGGTCCCGGGCCCATTGTAGAATGGGTGCGTTGTCGTTATCCTGCGGATGTGCCAGTATAACCAACCGCGTCCTTCCTCGGATGTGCCGGCACAACCGACGATGGCCCTCGTTCGGTCGCCGCTCCCCACCGATCGGCCGCCTGGCAGTTCGATCGCCGCCGGGGTGGTTGCAGTCAATATGACACACTCCCTTTGCACCGCGCCGTCCAGCGCCATCCCGGCCCGACGAAGCTACTGGACCGCCTGGGCCGCGACGCTCACCTTCTTTGCCGGCTTCTACGCCCTGCTCACGCCACTGCCGCGCTACCTGATATCCGCCGGCCTGCCGGACTCGCACGTGGGCCTGGTCCTCGGCGCCTTTGGCATCGCGTCGCTTCTCGGGCGCCCCCTCGCTGGCAGCGCCGCTGACCGTTGGGGCGCCCGCCCGGTGATGCTAGTAGGCGCGGCGACGCTGCTCGTGGGCGCTCTCGGCGTACTAACCACAGCGAACGTCGTGGCGCTCTTCGGCCTGCGGCTGCTGCAGGCCGCCGGCTACGTCGCCTTCACGACGGCGGGCACCGGGCTGATCGTGGCCATCACAGCCCCATCAGAACGAGGCCGGCGGCTCGCCGTGTTCGGCGCGGCGGCCAACCTGGCAATCACGCTCACGCCCGCCGCAGTGAGCGCCTTGCTCGCCATTGCCCCGCTGAGCGCCGGCTTCGTGGTCGCCGCAGGCCTGGCGCTGGTGGCCGGGCTCCTCGCCGCATTCCTCCCGGTGATCCCGGCGACCGCCAGGGGAACCGGGCGCGGGGCGTGGTCGATCCCGCAGCGGCTCTGGGCGCCGATGAGCGCGGCAGCGCTCTTTGGAATGGGCTTCGCGGCCTTCTTCCAATTTGCGCCCATCCTCGCCGAGCGACGTGGCACGATTGAGGTCGGCTGGCTCTACACGCTCTACGGCACCAGCCTGATCCTCACCCGCTTCGGTGGCGGCGGGCTGGTCGATCGCTGGGGTATCGCGCCCACGCTCACTTTTACCGCAGCCCTCATGGCGGCAGGACTGGCCATCTTCTCCGTCGCCACCGCGCCTGCCTGGCTCGGTGGCGCAACCGTGCTCCTCGCCGCCTCCGGGCTCTTCCACCCGGCCCTGATCGCCCACCACGCCGCGCTGCTACCCGAGGAGCCGGGGCGGGCCAGCGCCGTATTCTACGTCGGCTTCGATCTCGGCGTCGGCATCGGTAGCTGGATCCTCGGCCTTACACTCGAACGTGCCGGCGTTGCAGGTCTCTATGCCGCCGCCGCAATTGCCGCCATCAGCGTGCTCCCGCTCGTCCCGCTCATGGTACATCGAACGTCGATTATCCGGTGAGGTTCTCGTGCAACGCTCCATCCGGCCTGCGCTCCCAGCCGACCTGCCCGCGATCCTGGCGATTTACAACGACGCCGTACTCCACACCACCGCATCCTATGATCTGGAGCCGAACACCCTGGCGCAGCGCTCCGCGTGGTACGAGGCCCGAACCAGCCAGGGTCTCCCCGTGCTGGTCGCCGAACAGGCCGGCGAGGTGGTCGGCTTCGGCAGCTACGGGCCTTTCCGCGACAAGCCGGGCTACCGCTTTACCGTCGAGCACTCAGTGTATGTTGCCACGGGCCGCCGCGGGCAAGGGATCGGCCGGGCGCTCCTTGGGGAGTTGATCAGGCTGGCCCGCGCCGCCAGCATGCACGCCATGATCGGCGGCATCGACGCCGAGAACGAGGGCAGCCTGCGCTTTCACCTCGCGATGGGATTCGTCGAGGTGGCGCGATTCCGCGAGGTCGGCCACAAGTTTGGCCGCTGGCTCGACATCATCTTCGTGGAGTTGATCCTCGACTGATCCGCAGCGCCGAGCGCTCGCTCAGCTTCCCAGCGCTGCTGGCCCTCGCCCCCGCAACCACGCCAGCAGCCGATCGAGTGGCCAGGTGTTGACAATCCGCGCCGCAGAGGCCCATCCCCGCCGGGCCGTTAGCACACCCAGGTGCTGCCACGCCAGGTCGTTGGGATGATGGGCATCACTGTTAATCGTCAGATTCACTCCCAGCTCCAGGGCGCGACGCACGTGGCCCGCATCCAGGTCCAGCCGATCGGGGCCGCTATTGATCTCCAGGAGCGTGCCCCGGCTGGCCGCCGCCGTAAAGATAGCCTCCATATCCAGATCGGCGCCGGGCCGGTGATTGAGGATGCGCCCGGTTGGGTGGCCAATCACGTCCACGTGCGGGTTGTTGATGGCGCGGAGCAACCGGGCGGTTACCTGCTCACGCGGCTGCCGCAGGCTGACGTGGAGCGAGGCGATCACCAGGTCAAGCGGGGCCAGGGCCTCGTCGGGGAGTGCCAGCTCGCCGTCTGGCGTTATGTCCACCTCGACACCATGTAGCACCCGGAAGGGCGAGCCGCGCCGTTCGAAGCTTGCGTTCACGGCGGCTACTTCGGCGGCTTGCTCCCGCAACCGCGCCACGTCCATGCCCCCGGTCACACCCAGGTAGGCGCTATGGTCAGTAATGGCAATATACTGGTGGCCCCGGGCCTCGGCGGCGGCGGCCATCTCGGCGATACTCGCCCGGCCATCGCTCCAGCGACTATGCATATGCAGGTCGGCCCGCACATCGTGTTGCTCCACCAGCACCGGTAGTCGCCCGGCGGCAGCCGCCTCGAGCTCACCGGCGTTCTCGCGCAGCTCCGGGGGAATCCACGGCAGCCCGAGCGTCGCATAGACCTGCTCCTCAGCAGCGCACTCGATCAGGGTACCGTCGTCCCTGGCAAAGCCCTGCTCAGAGAAGGTATAGCCCCGGGCCTTAGCCAACTCGCGGAAGTGAATATTATGCTCCCGGCTCCCGGTGAAGTGCTGGAGCGCGCTGCCCCAACGGCGTGGCGTTACCACCAGCAGGTCGGCGCGCATCCCGTTGTGGAGCAACACCGAAGCCTTCACATCGCCGTGGCCGAGCACACGCGCGGCCTGCGGCAGAGCGATAAAGGCCCCGGTCACGGCGGTGGTATCATCGGCTGCGGCCAGCAGGTCCAGGTCGCCGATCGTCGGACGCGCGCGGCGCAGGCTGCCGGTGTAGGCGATCTGTGAAGCGACGGGGCATGCCTGCCGAAGCGCAGCGATCAGCCCTTCGGCGGCAGCGAGGGCCTGGCTCAGCAGCACCCTGCGCTCAGAGTCCACGAGCGCGGTCAGGCCCGCGCGTACCCGCTCCTCGCTCTTGGCGCCGAAGCCCTTAAGGTCCTTCAGCTTGCCAGCCTCCACTGCGGCCCGCAGGTCGTCCAGGCTCGCGATACCCAGCTCCCGGTAGAGCCGTGCCGCCCGGCTCGGGCCCAGGTCGGGCACGCGCAGCAGGTCAACCACGCCATCGGGCACCTGGGCGCGCAGCTGATCGGCCAGGGGGAGACGCCCAGTATCGAGGATGGTGGCGATCTTCTCCGCGATCGTCTTGCCAATCCCGGGAATCTCTTCGAGCGCCTGGCGGGCGCGATAGTCCGCTAGCGGCATGGGCAGATCAGCAATCGCTTCCCCGGCGCGCCGGTAGGCCAGTACACGAAACTTATCTTCGCCCAGGATCTCCATGCGCGCGGCGACGCCGAGGAACAGGTCGGCGATATCGCGGTTCGAGAGCGGCTCGGCCATCGATCGCCCCCTCCACTAGTCGTTCCATTGTGGTAGCAAAGACCGCCTGCAGCGCCGTACGGCGGTGCGCGATCCTCAACCTGTGGCGCTGGCGGGCGTACGACCGCCCTCACGCGGACTGAGACAGCGCAGCAACTGCTCCAGGTGATCAACATCGTGCAGACCGGCGTTCACCGCCACATCAAGCACCGTGCCGGGTCCCTGGTCGGGATGCACGCCCGTACGCAGCCACTGCTCATCAGCCAGGCCCTCCAGGCGCTCAATCAGCCCGGCGCGGCGCGCGGCCAGGTCGGCGAGCACCGCCGCGATGTTCTGGGCGGCATAGGCGTGCTCCTCCACCGCGCGGTGATGGTCGAAGGACGCAAACGTTGGATTGCTCGCGGCGAGCATCTGTTCCACGCGCTCGCGCCAGACGATCTCATAATCACGCAGATGGCAGACGATGAAGAGCACACTCCAGCCATCAGGGCCATCGGTACGGTTGCGAGCCTCGTCCTGAGAAACATCGCGGAGCTGGGCAGCGAGCAGAGCGGCGGTCTTGCGCAACGTACGCAGCGCCTTGGCCGGGCTAACGATCTGGCGGATCATACAGCGCTCCTCCGTAGGCGGTGACTGGCACGGGTATCCTACCACAGCGGAACGGCCCATGGCGCGCTGCCCCATCGACGGAGCGAAAGAGTCGGGGACAGGCCGGAGAATCAACAGGCGCCCCTATCAACATGTGATAGGGGCGCCTGTTGGAATGTTGGAGCGTGCGAGGACCTACGTTCCCAGGGCTCAAGCCCCAGTAGCATCGGCGCTGCGGCGTTTCACGACCCGGTTCGGGATGGGACGGGGTGGGACCACCGCGC
>SFCB01000246.1 GCA_004367505.1 Chloroflexi bacterium OHK40
CAACTTCCCGGCCCAGGTGATGCAGGCCTCGCGCGCCGAGCTGTACCTCAACGCCATCCTGCACTACCTGACCCACGGCCGCCCGCGCTACGAGAAGCACCGACGCACGCCGCTGCTCGAGCGGGCCGACCTGCGGGTGATCGACCTGGGCGACGACGTCGACTTCCGGGCGATCTGCACGACGCTGCTGGCGGCGAAGAGCGCACTCTCCCCTGCCGACCGCGCCGACCTGGCCTGGTTCTTCCAGAGCTATGGCGACCAGGCGATCGCGCTCATCCCGCGCGAGGTGCCGCTGCGCGAGAACGTCGCGCTGCTGGCGACCCTGCTGCTGCGCCATACCAGCCGCGGCGTCGAGGTGCTGCGCCGCTACGTCAAGACCACCACTGACGTGCTGCGGCTGGCGGTCGCGCTCTCCGACGGCGATGTGAGCCTGGCGGCCGCGACGGAGTTCCGCCGCTTCAGCCGCCTCGAGCGCCGGCTGCTGCTGGAGCTGCTGGAGGAGAGCGGGAGCATCACCGAGGACATGCTGCGCTATGTGGAGCCCTGGAAGCGGCTGGGCGAGCGGCTGCATCCCGGCGAGTACGCGGCGCGCTTCCCACGCAGCGCGGCGGCCTTCGACATCATCCGCAACGACCGGCCGTTCGTGACCTTCCGCAGCCGGGTGGAGGGCGCTATCGGCGCCGGCCGACTTGACGAGGCGCTGGCCCTGCTGCGCGAGCGTCCGGGCGAACTGACCCGCCGGCTCGACCACCTGTTACGCCTGGCTACGCAGCCGGAGGGTATCGTCGCAACGTTTGGCGATGTCGCAGCGCAGGTCTCGACCCCGGTGCTGCTCCAGGCACTGGCCCACTTTGCCCAACGGCCGGCGGGTCACCCGCTGCGCAGCTTCTTCCCCAAGGGCGAGGTCGCCAAAGCTCAGGTCATCGCCAATACATTGCCGCCGCTCGACGAGGGGCTGTGCGCCGGGGTGGTGGCGATCTGCCGCGAGACGCTGGTCAACCGCTTCCGCGAGCGCCCGCCATTGGGCACAGTCTTTGTCGACGAGCGGCTGCGCAACTACCCGGTGCCCCTGACCCAGCGCTCGGCCAGCAAAGCCCTGCGCACCATCCCGCGTGGCTCACGACTGCCGATGGATGCGGGCGGCACCGTGCGCTTCTTCCTCTGGTGGAAGGAGGGCGAGGTCAACGGCAAGCCGACGGGGCGTGTGGATATCGACCTCTCGGCGGTGCTCTACGACGCCGAGTGGCGCTACCTGGAGCATATCTCCTACACCAACCTGAAGTCTGAGAAGTACCGGGCGGCTCACAGTGGCGACATCGTGACCGCGCCGAATGGGGCCTGCGAGTTCATCGACCTGGATATCGAGTCGGTGGTGCGCTACGGTGGGCGTTACGTGGTGACGGCGCTCAACTCCTTCTCGGGCCAGCCCTACTGCGACCTACCAGAGTGCTACGCCGGCTGGATGCTGCGTCTCTCTCCACAGTCGGGCGAGATCTTCGAGCCGCAGACGGTACGGCAGAAGATCGACGTGGCGGCCAACACGCGCATCTGCATCCCGGTCATCCTCGACCTTGTGGCGCGCCAGGTGATCTGGGCCGATCTCGCTTTGCGCCGCCACCCGCGCTGGTTCAATAACGTCGAGGGCAACCAGAAGGGCATGCTGTTAATGGGCCAGGCCCTGACCACGCTGGTCAAGCCCGACCTGTATGAACTGTTCACGTTGCACGCGGCGGCGCGCGGCACGCCGGCCCCGCGCGACGCGTCGCAACTGGTCTTCGCCCCCGACGGCACGGTGACACCATTCGACATCGGCATCATCCTCGCCGACTATCTGTGAGCCAGCGATGAATGCTGAGATCGCCTGGGCGCTCTTCATCGCCGGTTTCACCGACACGGGGCACGCGCGGCGGCACGCGACGCGCTTTCGCGCTGGACCGCTCTCGGCCGTTCGCTTCGATGCGGGCGAGCTCACCGGCACCGCCTTCGCGGAGTTCTTCGTGCGCGCCTGCGACCCGGCTGAGGTCATGGCTGCTGTCGACGCGGCCCGGCCGCCGGCCCGTCACTACCTGACAGTGCTGGAAGACCGTTCGGGCTTGCGCGAGGCCTATGGACACGCCGGCTACCGCCTGGACGATACCGAAACCCTGATGGTCTGTGACCTCGCCGCAGTGCCGGCGCCAGTGCTGGAATACGAGGTCACGATGGTACGCACGGGCGAGGAGGCTGTCTGGCACAACGCCAACGACCCGCAGGGCAGGCCGTGGGTCCTGCTCGACAACCTGGCCGACTCGCGCATGGCCCACTACGCCATCGTGCGAGATGGGCAGCTCGTAGCGCGTGGCCGCAACCTACATCTGGACGCTGCGCACAGCTACGTCAGCCGGGTCTATGTGGCCGAGGCGCAGCGTGGCCAGGGGCTGGCACGGGCGCTGATGGCGCGCCTGCTGGCCGACGATATCGCCCGCGGGGCGCGCTGGAGCGTGCTCACCGCCTCGCATATGGGCGAGCCGCTCTACATACGCCTCGGCTACCGCCCGCTGGGCACAATCCTGATCTTCGAGCCGGTGTAAGGTTGAGGGGGGCGATAACGACACCGACTATTCCCTACAGCCGCTGGGCGCCGCTGACCGTGACAGAGGTAGGGCAGTGCTTCGCCGACGCGCCATTCACCTGGGGGATCGCAGGCGGCTACGCTATCGAGCAGTTCGTGGGCCGCCCGTTCCGCGCCCACGGCGACATCGACATCGTCGTCTTCCGCGATGAGCAGCTCATGCTCCAGCGCTGGCTGAACGGCTGGCAGCTCTTTGCTGCCGACCCGCCAGGCACACTGCGGCCGTGGCGCGCAGGTGAAGCACTGCTCTACGGCATTCACGACATCTGGGGACACGAGCGCCAGAGCGACGCCTGGCAGCTCCAGATCATGCTGGTCGAGACAGAAGGCGACGAGTGGTTCAGCCGGCGTGACCGCCGTGTGCGAGGCCGCCGCGACGAGTTGCTCGTTACCTACGGCGGTTTGCCCTGCCTGCGGGTCGAGGTACAGCTCTTCTACAAAGCGCGCAACCCACGACCAAAGGATGCGCTGGATTTCGAGGCATGTCTGCCACGCCTCGACACTGCCGCCCGCGACTGGCTGTGCGACCAGCTACGCCTGCTCTACCCAGAGGATCACCCGTGGCTTGCTCGCTTGACGAGAGCGTGAGTGCGTTCGATGCGTCTTGAGGCGATCGCCGCGCTCTACCCGAAGATCACGCGCCCGAACTGCTCAGGCGCAACGGCCTGCGTTGACCCGGCAACGAAGGCCACGTGGCAGCGGTGGCAGTACCACGACTGCTGCCAGCGTGCCAGCTGGCGGTTCCAGCGCTCTCTGGTCTCGCGCCGGCGTCGCTCGCCCAGCTGGGCGATGCCGACGGTGATCGCGATGGCGATCAGGGCGCCGACGCTGGCGACACCGGCGAAGATGCGCTCGGCCACGCCGCTGGTAAACGCTGCCTCGAAGGTCTGGCCCTGCAGCCCGA
The DNA here is from genome assembly GCA_004367505.1 of Chloroflexi bacterium OHK40. GTDB lineage: Bacteria > Chloroflexota > Chloroflexia > Chloroflexales > Chloroflexaceae > OHK40. Next base: position 3,516 of record SFCB01000246.1, read on the forward strand.
CGATGACAGCGGTGACCATGCAGCTCACAGGCACGCTGAGCAGAAGCAGGCCGAACAGCAGCACGACGATCAGCCAGCCCCCCCCGGGCTGGCGTGGCGGTGCAAGCAGTCGCGCCAGATCGGTGCGTGCGACTCCGGCAGCTGGCAACAGGTCGGCAGTGAGCACGCGAACCTGTTGCGTGCCGCCACTCACGATCGCGGCAACGCGCTGGGTGGCCTGGGGCGAGTGGCAGCAGGGGCAGACAGGCTGGCTAGACATGGCACACCTCTCTCAGATGCAGAGCTGGGCGGCTGCGGAGGCTCGGTCAGGGTTAAGTCGACCTCGCTACCGATTCCGTGTAGAACGATTGTACGATGTGTGTCAAGGGCTCTCTTCAGTTTGGCAGGATCGGCGTTGTGGGTAGCGCAGCGTCTTCCCTAACAAGTCGAGTTGTCAGACCAAGTCGAGTCGGCATCACGAACTCACCTGCGTATCGAAAAGAAAACCCGATTCTACACCTACGACAGTGTGGCTTTTTTTACCCGATTGCATAACTGTAATGCCGTTGTTCGCTCAGTAGGTTATACTGGGCGTGAGAGTCGCTCCTGTCGCTCAGGTCGCAATTCATCGTGAGGGGCGTCCAAATGAATCAGATCGAAATCGAACGGTTACTTGCCCCATATCCAGACATGTTGACTGTTGGGGAAGTCGCCGCTGTGCTACGCGTGCATCCTCGCTCGGTGCAACGATGGGCTCAGCAGGGGCGTTTCGCTGTAGTACGAGCTGGACGTACATATCGTATTCCACGCACGGATGTGCTCCGGTGGATGTTGGGTGAGGTATCAACGACTCACGCAGCCGAGAAAGACCGTCGAGGGGAAGTTTCTTCGTGATGCCTATCATTCCTTGCGATAGGGATGGTGGCTACTTGTTTCTTGAGAGCCGACATGAGCATTCCGCAGCCAATTCACCCTTTCCCCGCCCGCATGGCGCCGTCAATCGCGCTGAAACAAGTTCAGCAGCTACCAACTGGTTCAGTTGTACTTGATCCGATGATGGGTTCAGGTACGGTTGTTCGAGCTGCTTCAGACGCAGGTCATCGAGCCATTGGCCGAGATGTTGATCCGCTCGCGGTGTTGATGACCCGAGTGTGGACGACACCTGTAGATGCCCATAACCTGCTAGCTCGCGCCGAAGATCTTGTTGAAGAAGCTCGTTCGCTTCGGGAGGAGCAAATAACACTTCCTTGGATTGATGAGGATGCTGAAACAACTCAATTTATCGAATACTGGTTTGCACCTGCTCAGCGCGAACAACTACGGCGCTTGTGTGTCCTTCTCGCGAGCTTGCGTTACCCTGAAGGCGATGCACTTCGTATTGCGCTCAGCAGGACAATCATCACGAAAGATCATGGAGCCTCGTTGGCGCGTGATGTGTCTCATAGTCGCCCACATCGGGCGTTCGAAACCAACACATACGATGTGTATTCTGGGTTCTTGCAGGCTACCAAGCGACTCGCGAAGCGGTTCGAACAAGAGCCTCCACGCGGTAATGCTCATATAGCGCTTGGTGACGCGCGCCAGTTAGAAATCGATGACCGTTCAATCGATACTGTCATTACCTCGCCGCCATATCTCAATGCCATTGACTACTTACGTGGACATCGCCTCTCGCTTGTATGGCTTGGCCACCGAGTTGGCAACATCCGCTCGATTCGAGCAGATAGTATTGGTGCCGAGCGTGCCCCAGATCCAAACGTAGATACAACGCTTGCGGCTCGCGTGATGCGGCGAATGGGCATCACAAATCAGTTGCCGCCTCGTCAACATCGCCTCTTCGAGCGCTATGTCATCGATCTCGCAGCCATGTTGAGTGAGATTCATCGCGTGCTGAAAGTAGGAGGCCGGGCAGTCTTCGTTCTTGGCAACTCGTGCGTGCGAGGCGTATTTGTTCGCAACTCGGCAGCGGTATCGACATTAGCAAAGGAATTCGGATTTGAATTGAGACATCGCTCCTACCGGAATCTGCCCGAGTCACGCCGGTATCTTCCGCCGCCAACGACCAGCGGTGCCTCGGGCATCGAGCGCCGCATGCGGAAGGAGGTCGTGCTGACCTTCACTCGCGCGTGAACTGTAACGTCTCCCTGGAGTGCATCGTGCCTACATCCCGCCCCTCAGCTGAAGTGATCGATCGTGTGTACCAGCGAGTTCTCGCCGGTGAGTCCGATGCCCCCTCCGATTTGATAGAGCTTCTCCTCGATCCACTGATCGCGTCGCTGACGCGCAAGTTCCCCACCCTGCCTGATCCCAACCTCATCGTCGATACTGTCACGGACTCGCTCTTCCGGTTGGTGCAAGACCCCACTCACTTTCATCCCGAGCGTGGCACGCTCTGGAACTATCTTGTGATGGACGCCCTCGGCGACCTTCGGAATGCCTGGACGAAGGAGCGCCGCCGCCTGAGCCGCGAGCAGGCTTTCGACCCTGTCGCACATGATCGTCCAGATGGGAATAGTGATGTGGAGGGAGCAATCATTCGCAAACTGGCTCCCGACGGATTACCCGAAGGTGCTGACGTATCGGGGCTCATTGCGCAACTGCGTGCCGAGATCACAAATCCACAGGACTGGCAGGTCGTGTTATTGATGGCAGGTGGAGAGCGAAAAACTGAAGCCTATGCTCATGTGCTCGGCATCGCTGATCTGCCACCTGTAGATCAGCGTCGGCGCGTCAAGCAGGCGAAAGATCGTCTTCGGGTCATGCTAAAGCGGCGGGGAGCGGCCTTCAATGAGCACACTATCCTTGCACTTTTAACCACCGCTATGCGGCAAGCTGTCGAACAATGCTGGCGAAGGCTTCCTGATGCTGAAACTGCTGGCGCAGCCAAGTGAG
>SFCB01000162.1 GCA_004367505.1 Chloroflexi bacterium OHK40
ATGCTTGACAGAGAATACATCCCAAGCTAAAGATCTCCCATAACTACGGGCTATCCAAGATCCCCGCCCGCTTACCTGATTCTCCTCATCATCTTTACTGTCACGTCCCAACTTCCTTACCTCCTACCGATGCCCCTTCCCCTCCCTCGCCCTAGACTGGGCTCATCAGCACTCGCTGAGCCCTGGTCCACGGCGGAGGAGGTGGTGCCTATGTAGCATCAGAGCCTGCAAGCCCGCGCCGGTTCCTGTCGGTTCGTTCGGTTTCGTCGCCCAGGGATAGCGCCGGCCAGGGCAGTTCGACGGCATCGCGCCGATCTGTCCTGAGCTCGTCCACCGTTCCACGTACATCGTCACGGAAGGAGGTTCTCACTCGCCATGTGGACTGGATTGCCCGACCTGAACGCGCTCCTGACCCCGGTGCTGACCTGGGCGACTGCGGCAGTGGCCACCATCGCCGCGATCATCCTGGTCTGGAGCATCTACGAGAACTGGACCCAGAACCCCGACCGGTTCTCCTGGTTCTCGGCTCTGTTTAAGGCCCTCGGGGTGGGCCTGGTGGCGGTCGTCGCGTTCAACGCCGCCCAGATCGTCGGCTTCTTCATCGGCGCGGCCTGAGCCGCACGGAGGTGCCCAGCAATGAGTCTTGTCCACGAGGTTCCGACTGGCCTGCGGGTACGCCCCACCGTCACCATTCGCCACATCCCCGGGCGAGCCATCCGGCTTCCCGCCCGTGCCGGCACCCTGCTGCTGGTGGCAGTGCTGATCTGGGGCGCGCTCGCGAGCCTGACGCCGATCTCGTGGATCCTGCTGGCCGGGATCGTCCTGGTCCCGGCCAGTCTTATCGCCGCGCTCGTCGAGCTGAAGCCACGCGGTCGCACGCTGCTGGCCTGGGGGTATGCGCTTGGCCGCCAGGTGCGGCGCCCGGCCTTCCTGATCGTCACCCGCTCGGTTGCGCCCCATCACCTATCGGTGGTGCGGCGTCGCCGGTAAAGCAGCATCGCAGCGCGCCCCGCCGTTCTCTGAGGACACCATCATGCCCAACCGCGCACGTCCGACGGCCTCGGTTCAGGAGGCGCTGGGAAACATCACTGTCGGCGAGGGCTACCTGCTGCGCGCCGATGGCGTGGCGGTGGCCCTCATTGACCTGACCCCGCCCGATCTGCGGCTGCACGATGCGACGTCGTTGGAGCGCCTGCTCGACGCCTATACGCATGTGCTCTGCACCTGCTCTGATCGCTGTAGCCTGCTGACCATGGCCGTGCCACTCGATATCACCCCGCTGATCCAGACGCTGAGCGCCGCCCAGCAACGCGCGCCGGATTTCCGCAGCTACGCTATCCTGGGCGCACTCACCGACTCGCTGCATCATTCCTGGGCCGCGCTGGTACATCTACGTACGGTGCGCTGGATCATAGCGGTGCCCTCGGTCGCGCCCGAAACGCCGCCCGCAGGGATGTGGGGCGAGCTGCTCCCGACCACGATCGTCGGCCAGATCACCAGGCTCTCCGGCGACCCGGTGAGTGAGGCACTCACGCGGGCGCGCCGCCTGCTCGGCCAGCTTGCCACGCTCGGTATCGAGCCCGCGCCGGCGCTGTTGCCGGCAGCGGCCATCCGGCTCTTGCTCCGTGCCGCGCTGGACCCGATCGCTGCCGAGAGCCAGCAGCAACTCACCGCACTGGACGCTCCCCGGCCGCTCCAAGCCGCAGCACAGGAGGTGCTACGTGGCCGTCGTTGACCCCACCCTCCCGCCACCGCCCTGGGCGCCTACGCCGAGTCCGGCACGGCCGCAAACGCCCCCAGTTGACCCGGATGCGCCAATCATTACCCGGCGCCGGCGCCGGCCTGGTGAGCCGATTATCGCTGTTGGCGGGCGGCACGAGCGCTCAGTGACCACCGATGCCGACCTGGTAGCGCCATCCAGCATTGACCGCGGGGCCTTTGATCATGTGCGCAGCGGCCAGAGCTACATGCGCACCTTCGCGATTCTGGCGCTGCCGCGCCTGCTCAAGCCCGGCGCGCTCTTCCCGATCATGCAGATGCCCGGCGTCCAGACGGCGCTGGTCAACAATCCGCTGCCGCGAACGATCGCGAAGGAGCGGCTGACCCATCTGGCCCACCAGATGGGTGTCTCGCTCAACCAGGGCGGCGACGACGTGGCCGACGAGGCGCTGGCGCTCAAGGATCTGCGCCGGGTGCTGGCGGCCATCACCGAGGAGCAGAGTGCGTTGCACCTGGCCGGGATCTACCTCACGATCGCCGGCGCTGACCTGCGCGAGCTGAACGAGCGCACTCGCCAGCTCCGCGCCGCCTGCACGGACGCCCAGATCCAGATTGTCGCAGTGGATGCGCAGCATTGGGAGGGCCTGCTCACGACTGTGCCGCTCGGCCACGACCTGCTGCGCTATCTGTTCGAGACCGATACGCCAACCATGGCGCGCCTGATGCCGTCAGCCTCGGCCGGCCTGCAAAGTGGCCAGGGCGTGCCGATCCTCTACGGGGTGCGCGCTGAGGGCAGCGGCGCGGGCCAGGTTGGCGGCGCGCCCGTCCTGCTCGACCGCTTCGCACTCCCCTCGCCGCACCAGGCGACGATCGCCGCGACCGGGGGCGGCAAAACGTATCAGCAGTCGTTTGCCCTGCTCCAGCGCTTCGCCCATGGCAACTGCGACATCTGCGTGCTCGATCCCAAGGACCAGGAATATCGCCAACTGCTCGAAGAGGTGATGGGTGGCACCTATCTGGTGCTCTCCGACAGGGCCGATGTGCAGCTCAACCCGCTGACGTTGCCCTGGGGTGATGCATCCGTCGTCGAGCGTCTGAATCGCATCCAGGTTGATCTGCGCTCCCGTCGTGCCTCGCTGGTCAAACAGCTCGTCGCCAGCGAGTCGCTGGCGCGCGGCATGCCGCTCAGTGGCGCGGCCGAGGCCCAACTGGAGGAGGCGATCCTCGCCTGTTACGACCAGCGCGGAATCACCAGCGACCCGGCGACCTTTCACCGCGATGTGCCCGATCTACGCACCGTCGCGACATACCTGGCCGACCATGATAGCGAGGCAGCGCTCTGCTCAGCCCTCGAGCTCTTCACGCAAGGTTCGCTGGGGCGATTGCTCCACGGTGATAACCCGCTGCCGCTGGCGATCCCACCCTCATCGCTGCGCGACGACGTGGGAGTACTCGGGGTAGATCTGAGCGCGTTCGTGCAAGGCCAGGATCAGACTCTGCAGCGGGTGCTGCCGGCACTGATCGCCGACTATTTCATGACGGTGGCAATGCGCGGTACCAATCGCAAGATGGAGCTGATCATCGATGAAGCCTGGGCCGTCCTGAACACCGCCGCCGGGGCACAGACCATCGAGATGTTGGCCCGCATCGGGCGCTCGCTAGGCGTCGCCGTCACCGTCATCACCCAGCAGATCCGTGAGTTCCTCTACCGCCGGGTTGGCGATCAGCTGGTTCCCAACGCGGCCGGGACGACCTTCCTCGACAACTGTGAGACGGTGCTGCTGCTGCGGCAGCTGCGCCCGGCCCGCGCCGGCGCCAATGACGACGAGAACCCGATCGCCCAGGCGGCCAAGAAGCTGAGCCTGACACCGGGCGAGGTCAACTGGCTCTCGCGCTGCCGGCGCGATGTGGAAGGTGTGACCGGCCTCCTGATTGTCGGGCGCGAACCAATTCCGCTGCGGATACCGCGGGCGCCAGCACCCATCCATGCCCTGATTCCAGGCGCAACCCAGTCGTCAGCACGCCAGACCGAAGAGGAGAGCGATGCTTCGCCTGCCCGCCCAGCTTGAGTTTGGCACCTACACCATCCATCTTGATGTCATCGCCGCACGCCTCCAGCGCCAGCGCCGGCGCATTCGCCAGGCGGTGCTGGCCGGTTGTTTCCTGCTCGGGCTAACCGCGGCTGCCTGGCTGCTCATCCCGCTCCTGCGCGGCAGTGGCACCCTGGTCGTGCCCCTCCTTCCCGGTGATGTGCAGGTCCGTCTCGACGACACGCTGCTTCCTGCCGGAAGTGTCATGCTGCCGAGTGGTAATCACATCCTGAGCGTCGAGCGCGCTGGCGCCTTTCCGGTGACCAGCGTCATCCAGGTGAGCCGCAACCAGACCACCACGCTGGCGTTGCCCATCCTGCGGCCGATCCCGATTGTTCAGGCGCTCCCGCTCCCCCACCAGCAGAGTGTGTGGGCGCAGGCCAGCCCAAACGCTGGCAACGGCTGGCGCCTCACCGCCACGCGACCAGCCCCTGAGCAGACCGGGCCGCGCCCTGGCTGGGGGCAAACCCAGCCAGGGCCATCGCTCTACCAGCTGCATCTCGACCCGCAGGGACTGACCCGCCTCTCGGTGCTCGAAACCTACCCAGTCGCCGATGAGATCAGTACCGGGGACGGCGTACGGTTCTGGGCGGTCTGGGAGCCGCAGGGGAGCACGAAGACGCCGGGGGTCGCCGGCACTCTGACGCTGACCACCCCGGCAGGCACGCAGGTCATTTCGACGACAGCAAGTCCACGCGGAATCTGGTGGACGCCCGGCGGGCGCCACCTGCTGGTTGCCTTGCCCCATGATCAGGGTGTCGATCTGATCGTCGTCGACCCCGACCGGCCGCACATCGATGATCGCGCGCCGCTCATTACGGTGCCGGGCGTCGTACAGAGCATCGCCTGGAGCCCCGATGGGCGGGCCGCAGTGATCATTACGTCGCTGGAGTCCACGGCGCCGGTACACCAGGCTGCCCCGCTGCCTGCTCGCCCAACGCCAACCGCAGTGTCACTGCCGGCCGAGACCGCCACGCTGGAACGCAATGCGGTACTCATCCAGCTCCCAGAGTCTGGAAGAGATGCCCGGGCAATTCGCCTGCGCGTCCCGCCTGCCCGGCCGGCCGGTCTCATCCCGCTTGCCTGGTCAGCCGATGCCCTCTGGTGGGTGACGGATACGGGCCTTGGCCTGGCCCTGGATCGCGTTAATCTGGCCGATGGCGTGACCGAGCGGGTCGGCCCGCTGCCCGACGACCTGGTCGCGCTGACGGTGCTACCCGATGCAACGCTCCGTGTCGTTCGCGTCCAGGCTGACGGCCAGCTGGCGGTCCAGCGCTGGCCCGACGAGCAGACGCTCTTTATCCTGCCGGCTATCCAGGCACACGGGTCAGTCGGTGGGATCTGGCGGGGCGAGGAGCTGGTGCTGGCAACCGGGCCGGCTACCCTCTGGTATATCCAGGTCAAGCCGGAGGCGCTTCAATGAGCGGCCGTAGTCATACACGCCAGCGCCGCCAGATCCTGCCCTTCCTGCTGGTCTGTCTGGCCGGTGGTGCAGTGGCATTGCTTCAGGTGAGCGATCGAACTAGCGCCGTTCCCGCGACTGGACAGTTTGCGCTCGTTGCGACCATCATCTTCTGCTTCTGGGGTCTCTGGCGCTGGCGTCGAATGCTCCCGCTGCTGCCGACGCCGCCCTGGCAGGCGGCCATCCAGGCGCTGGCCCGGCGCCAGCTACGCCCCGATCCCGCGACTCGTGCCATCCGTCGGCAGTTGCTTGGTGTCCAGCTACGGGCTCGCCTGCAGCCACCTCCGGCACAGCCCCGGCCGATAGCACCGCCGCGTCCACCCCGCCGTCGATCTCTGCGCGCCGCCCTCAGCCGCCGAACGGGTCGGTCGTCACCGCGCGTGCGGCTGCCGCTGCCGACGCTCGATATTCAGTTTGTGGCCCCGGGAAGCACCCGCACGGTGGTGTTCGACGCATATCAGGCACATACGGGGGTGGCTGCCGTGCTGACTGATCTGCTCTCTCAGCTCGTCGAGACGCCCCCCGATCTGCTGGCGCTGCACGATCAGCCGCGGCAGATCGTCTGCCAGGTTGCGCCGGCTCCGCTACTGACGGCCGGGCAGCAGCGCGATATCACCGAGGCCCTGCAGGTGCATGGGATCCGCAGCCAGTGGAGCGATCTCACGTTGCTGACGATTCGGCGCGAGCGCTTGAGCGATGCCCTGCCATCACACACTGATCGCCCGCTAGAGAGGATCTGGCTTCCGGTGGTGCGGACGCGGCAGGGAACCATCTGGTGGCCACTCGCGCGGACCCGACACCTCGTGCTCGCCGGCGCGATGCACGGACCGCTCACCGGGCTGGTCGAGCGGCTTGGCCGCGCGCCGGCTGCACAGCGGCCAGAGCTCCTCATCCATGATCCTGATGGCCGGCTGCGTGAGCTGAACGACACCCTGGCAGCCCTGGTCCCACAAAATGATGCGCTTGCCCGGGCGCGCCACGCACAGCTGACCCGGCGCTTCGCGCATGAGCGCGGGCACGGGGAGGCCGTTCCACCACCGCCACTGTTGCTCATGATGACCCCCTCGGTCGCGGACTGGCCGGATCTGCGGCCGCTGTTGGCGCCCGACAGCGGCGTGCAGGTGATACTCATCCTCGGCGACCGCGAACCAATCGGTGCGCTACGCGCCACCTGCCACGGCCTGCCGGTCATTGAGGCGCCGGATCCGCGCTACCCCACGCTACCGGATGCCTTCCGTCCCGCCGGTCTGCCGGCGGCCAGTATCGGCCAGGCGATCGCCTGGCTCCCGGGCGGCCATACGGTCTGGCGCGGCCTGCCAGTGGCAGTCGAGGCGCAGCCGACGCGCCCGGCAGAGGAGGGACGACCCGTATGATGCCACGCTCACCGAGCACCCAGGGCGGCGCATCATCACCGTCGCGGGTGCCGCCGCGCACCCAGACCCCACGCTGGCACGGCAACCCCTACGAGCGGCCACCGACCGATGCCGAGATCGCGAAAGGCCGGCGGCGCAATCGCTCGCTCGCGCGCTTCGCCGGGATGTTCGGCCTGCTCCTGCTCTTCGGGTTCGTCCTGGCGCCGAACCCGGTTCTTGAAGCACTTGCCCGCGCACCGGCCCGAGTTGCGCCGCTGGCAGCGCGAGCTGGCTGGTGGCTCCAGATCGCCTACCCTTTCGTCAAGCTGGGCTTGCTCGCTGTGTTCAGCTACGTCATCCTGCACCTGGCGATCGGGGCCTGGATGCTCACCCGCCAGGTTGCCCGGCGGCGCTCGACGGACCTCCAGACCGTGCTGGTCGATCTGCCGCGCACGACGACATCCGAGCTGGGCCGCGGTGTGGATCTCTTCGCTGGCATCGGCGAGCTGCTGGGGCCAGCCGGCAGGCTCCAGGGCAGCGAAGATGTCTTCGTCTTTGCGCTGGTCAATGGTGCGGCTGATAACCGGGTGCGCCTGGCGGTGCGCACCCCGGCGCGTCAGGCGACCCAGGTTGCCGGCACAGACGCGCTGCGCAACCTGCTCAGCGGCGAAGCGCCCGGCACCACAACCCGCCCGGCGATCGATGATGTCGAGGCGATGCTGGCCCAAAGCCAGGAACCTGGTGAGCCGCGTGTCACTGGCTATGCTGACTATACCCTGGCCCGCACGCCGTCCTATCCGCTCAAAGACCTGGCGATGTTTGTCGGTGGCGATCCGCTCGGGCCGCTGGCCAGCGCGCTGACCCGCCAGGATGGCGTAACCTACGCCGCCTACGAGCTGATTGTGCGCGCCCTGCCGCCGAAGGAAGACTGGCGTGGTCCGCTCCGGGAGCGGATCGGCCAGATCCAGGGGGCGGTCAACCCGGAAGACCTGGCTGCCTACGAGGCGCTGGTGCGCAAAGTCGAGAGCCATGGCTTCGATGTCGTCGTGCGCTGTATTGTGGCAGCCCGGACGCGCGATGCCGCCCTGCGCCAGCTGCGCGCGATGCACCACGCACTGCGGACCTTCAGCCGACCTGCCGGCGATGCTCGCCAGAGCCTGCTTCGGGCTGGCAGCCGGATGCCCGGCCGCACCCCCGGCTTCCACCTCATCCCCCTCACCCCGGCAACGACCCGTGCGGCGCCACTGCCGGCCTGGGGCGTACCGACGATCATTGGCGCGGCGATCGGCGGCCTTGCTGGCGCTGTGGGCGGGATGGCGCTGGCGCAGGTGCTGCCGCGCCTGCACGGCACGATCCGCCAGCTCCCAATCCACCTCCCGACGATGCCACCAGACCTGCTTGCGCCGGTGTTGTCCGTCCTCTGCGCGCTGGCCGGCTTCCTCGTGGTACTGGCCGTATCGCCGCACCGGCGGGCGGCGCGCGGCCGTGACCGGCTGGCCACCCTGCGCGCCCACGCCCATCAGCCGATCTGGCCGGGCTACCGCTGGACGGTGTTCCCCGCGCCGGGCAAGCAGCGCATCATCCTCGGCCCCTATGAACTGGCGGCCTTCTGGCACCCGCCGTCGCTGGAGCTGGAGGCGCAGTTCGCCTGGCGCAGCAGCAAACACCTGCCGGCGCCGGTCGCCGCATTCCTGAGCCCGGCTGAGGCGGCCGCTGCAGAGACACGTCAGATACAACCGCGACCGGCCACGCCGCACGAGCTTGGCGGTGCGCGCCTCGGCATTGCCTATGCCCAGCAACGCGATGGGTCGCTCGCCCTGATCGGCCCGACCCTGCGCGACCTGCGGCAGGGCTGGGACACGATGGGCAGTATGGGCAGCGGTAAGAGCAGCCTGGTTGAGACGATGGTCTATGAGATCGCCCGCCTCGGCGGCGGGTGCGGAGTGATCGACGCCAAGGGCGACCTGTGTGACCGGCTCCTGCGCATCCTGCCGCCGGAGGCCTACGACCGGGTGATCGTGATCGACACCACCGCCGCCTGGGTGCCGTGCATCAACCCCTTCGACCGCAGGCTCATCCGTAACAAACCGCGTGACGTGGTCGCCGGCGAGATCGGCCAGATCTTCGCCCGCATCGAGCCGGAGATCTGGGCCGGCGCGCTGGGCATGCAGCAGGCATTGTTCATGGGCATCAGCGCGATCCTGGAAGGCGAACGTACGCCGACGCTGCTGCACCTCGAGCGCTTCTACCTCTCGCCGGCCTACCGGGACGAAGTGCTCAACCGGGTGGTGGACAAAGCCATCCGCGACTACTGGTTGGTCCAGGTGCCGGCGATGCCGGAGAAGATCAAGACCTCGATCGACAGCCTCAAGCGCCGCCTGACCGGCCTGGTCGGCTCGGAGACCGGCCAGCGCCTGCTCTGCCAGCCCCAATCGACCATCGACCTGACCGCGGCGATGCGCGAGCAGGCGATCGTGATCCTCAAGTTTGTGCCCGAGAAGATCGGTGAGATGAACGCCGCCTTCTGGGGCGCGGCGCTCTTCCAGAGCATCGTCAGCGCGACCTTCAACCAGCAGGAGCAGAGCGACCCGGAGCAGCGCTGGGACTGGCCGCTGTTCGTCGACGAGGTGCAGATGTTCGTCAAGGCCGAGCGCGCCGAGGACGCCGAGCGCATGTGGACGCGCACCCGCTCGATGGGCGTCGGCCTGGTTGGCGCGCACCAGGGCCTGAACCAGTTGGGCGAGAAGCTCGGCGGCATCGTGCTGAACGTGATCGGCGGCATGTGCCTGACCAGCGGCGTGCGCGACGACACCCGCGACCTGGTGAACGCCTATGCCAACCAGGGGCTCCAGCCCGAGGACTTCACCGGCGTCAAGCCTCGCGAAGAGCTGCTCATCCGCTTCCCGGTGCAGAGCCGGGACATGGGCCTGATGTCAGCCATCCCACGCGAGCGCCCGCCGGAGCAGCCAGCGCCGGAACACCACACGACAGCGCTCCCGCCCTTCGAGCCGGCGTCGCCAGCCGAAGCGCTTGATCTTGCGACCCTGGAGGCGATCGAGCAGGGCGTCAGCGACGCGCTGGCGACCCACCCGGACCTGCTACCCGAGACGGTCTACCGGGCGATTGCGCATGAGTGGCTCAGCGCTATCCATCAGGATCACAGCGCCGCGCTCGTCGCAGAGGGCAGGGTCGCGAGCGCGACCCAGCTGAGCGGGCAGGCCTGGGCCGAGGTGCAACAACTCATTGAGCGGCTGCGGGCCGTAAGCGTGCGGCGGGCGCAGCACCGGGCACAGCAGCTTGTCCGCACGCCGCGCACGCTGCCGGCCGAGCAGCACCTGGCGCAGCTCAGCCAGCAGCGCTACGGCGTCCATCCGCTGATCAACGCCTGCTACGTGGCCGCTCTGGTGCGACGCTACCCCACCGACGAGCTCAGCATGGCCCAGCAGGATCGCGGGCGTAAGCAGCGCGACTCGGCCCGGTCGCCCGCCGGCCCAGCAGTATCGCCGCCGGCCGTGCCTGGCCCGCCGGCGACACCACGCTCGCCGAACAATGGCCGACGCGGAGTATCGCAGCAGGTGGAATGATCAGAGCTGATCCAGGTAGGGTGCGACGACTTCGCGCGTTTCCTTGCTGGTGACGACCGGGACGATCTCAAATGTCGCTCCCGACCCCCGCCACTGCAAGGTCCACTGTTGAAGCAGGCGTAGATCATCACACTCCATCAGTTGGAAGCAGCGACTAAAGTTTGGCTCGATCCAGCTATCGATGTAGTTCAGCCCATCAGGAAGCAGACGGCCTTCATCGCGCACCCGCCGATAGATCGGCAGCATGTCGTTGTCACGAAATCGCTCGATGATCAGCAACAGCATGGCACAGCTCCTTCTGCGTGGTGCGTCACAAGAAATCGCGCGCCAGAATAGCATACCGATGAGTTTTGGCCATGTGCTCAGCGCAAAAGAGTCGGAATGGTGAAGCAGGAATGGGGATAAGGACGGCAATGGTGGAGAAACGAGTGCCACGCCGGCGCATCACCTGGGAAAAGCTGGGCGAGCGCACATGGCTGATGCTCCAGCGGCTGAACGACTGCATCCTGCTCGACGAGGATGACCTCTGCGCGCTCGTCTGGCCTGAGGCCGTGAGCCGGCAGGCCCGCGCCGAACGCCTCAGCCATTGGCATGCGGAGCAATACATCCAGCCGATCGCCGCCCCTGGCGGACGCTGCTATCAATTGGGCCGGAGTGGCGCCCGCCTCCTGCGCGAGGCCGGCTTCCCGCGCATTGCGCCGGTCCGTCCAGTCGCCGAGCGGGTTCGGCCAGGGCTGCTGCTGGCCAACCGGTTTGGTGTTTCGCTGTACGAGGACATCCGAAGTGACCTTGGGGTCAGCGGCATGGGCTGGGTGATCCGGCCCTTCAGCGGCAGCGACGCCCGCGGCGACGGGCTCGCCGCGATCGGCTACGACCTCGATGGGCTGCCGGCGAGCCGGGCGCGGCCGGACGCATATACCCCGGAGTATCTCGGCGCGGACTACACGCCGGCGGTGGGCCTCGGCGTGATGCGCCTGGTGGTCGAGATCGACAGCGGCAGCGAGGACGCCCGCCAGCTGGTGCAACGTGCCCGCAACTGGCGCGCCCGCTGGGATCAGACTGTCTGGCCGCCAGCCACGCACACGGTCTTCGTGTGGATCACCGACAAAGGCTTCGCGCGCCTGGAGGCGATCTGGAGCGCCTGGACTCAGCACGCGCTCCTGCCTGCCTTCTTCACCACCATCGAGACGCTGAGCCTTGGCACTGGCAGGCGCTGGCACCCCTGGAACCCGCGCCGGCATCTACCCGACGGCCGCAGCGTGTGGGTCTGGCACGACATGTACGGCCGCCCGCGCTCGCTACGACCATGGGATCTGGACGAAGCGACGTTGAGGTTTGAGCGGCCGGTGCCGGTGCAGGCGAGGAGCCTGGGGGAGAGTGTGGAGAGCCAAGGGCGCATGTCATCGGAGTAGACGTCGACTCTACTTGCCACGCAAGCTCTGGAGTTGCGCCGCCCGCACTTGCCCTAGAATCTGCTCCAACTGAACGGCTGCATATGCCCACACCGCTGCCGCTGTTGTTACGCCTGCAGACCAGAGCGCCAGATATTCACCCCGAGAAAGTGGTAATGGTAGAGACAGCAAATCAAGAGCATCAGCTGGGATGCCAACTTCCAATTGCTGGAGCATCGCCTCTATCGCCGCATCATCCGGTCCCTGGCCCAGTAGCATCAAACTTGCGATTTGGTGCGCCGAGCGCAGGTGAAACCGCGTGGTATCAGCAAACTTCCGTACATCACCATGACCAATCCGTCCTTGGTACGGATTGGGCGTGTATCGGCCTTCAATTTCGTCTACCGGCGTACCATGCACCCAGTCCCAGAGAATTGCTGCTCGCTTGCACCGAGCGTAGTAGTCAAATTCGTCGCGTGCATACTTTTGGAGCAGTCGAACGGTATCTGGGCCGTAACGCGCAGCTACTTCCTGAGGTCGGATCGCCTCTGTTCGGCCGCGCTTCATCATTGGGGTGTAGCCGTTGTCAGATTCAGGTAGCACTTGAACGAGGGCAACGAGCTTCTCGGCTGTCATTGCCGCCGGCTGAACTCCACGGAGCAACTCAACAAGCCGCAATGCTGACTCGAACGACAGGGCGGACATTCCACAGGCCCGCCCCAGCAAGGTGAGCTGAATATACTCCCGCTCTTGCTCTACCAAGTCTAGCGAAATCATGCGCTGTAACAAGCGCTCAAGACGCTGTTCCATATCGTATCGCCAGCCGGGGTGCTGCTTGTTGGCGCTGTATCCCCCATAGGTATTGGCGAGCAAGCGCACGACCTCAGTGCGCTCGATGCGTTCGACCTGAGCGAGAAGCCTGATAATCCAAGTCTCCAGTTGATTAGGGTTGAACGAGGATTGCAGTGGTTCTAGCTCGCCCAACACATAGCGTCGGAAAAGTTCCTCCCGCTGATAGCTGTTGTCGGCCAGAATGATAGCCTTGCCCTCGTTGTTCGCAAACCCAAGCCGTCCAGCACGGCCGGCCATGTTCTTGTATTCCGCGACCGTGAAGGGGCGACCGTCGTCGCCCAAGAACTCCTGCTCTGCAAGAATGACCGTCGAGGCCGGCGTGTTAATGCCGGCCGCCACCGTGGTGGTTGCGCCAAGCACCCGCACCTTGCTGTCCGGGTCGCGGAAGGCTTGCTCCACAATTGCCCGCTCCTCACGAAGCAGATCGGTGTTGTGGAAGGCGGTACCCCCAGCAAGACAGACCCGAAGAGCCTCCGAGGTTTTGGGTAAATCATGGTTGGGAAGAAGGGCGATTGTCTCCGTTGCCGGTGGCAATCCAAGGTCGTCGGCGAGGTACTTTGCACAGCCCTGGGCATTGCCACGCTGATTACGGAATACGATAACTTTCTCGCCTTGTCGCATCAGGTGTTGCACCAACGGGACGATCACATCCTGGGAACGAGGTTTATCCTTTCGCACGTAAATCAAGTGTGGTTCAAGAAGCTGCTTGGTTTGCGATACACCTGTATCATCTCGATACTGAAATACTCCCTGTCGGTCGAGAACACCTTCCACGAGCTTGACCGGCCGATCGTAGCTGACGAGTTTCTGACAGGACAGCCAGCCGTCAAAATCGTTGATGTCGCCGATAACGGCCGAGAGGGCGATGAGCTGTGGCATGATGCCACGTTCGCGGGCGGCCAGCAGATAGGTTAACAGCAACTCGACGGTGATACCCCGGAGCGGGTCAGTAATGAACTGTGCCTCATCCAGCACGACCAAGCCAATCTGGCTGAGGATAGCTGGTGTACTGACAACGAGATTGAGCCACATTTCGTAAGTCAAGACGGCCAAATCGTACTTCCCGCGCATGAGCAGCTGCACCTGATCCTGATAATCGCCAGTGCAGCGGATAACGCGCATGCCGAGTTTGTCACCGTACAGAGCCGTAAAGCGGTCAAACTTCTCATTCACCAGCGCTTTGTAGGGGAGGAGAAAGACCGCTTTCCTCCCCTCGACTATCGCCCGAGCACTTGCCATCTCGCCAATGAAAGTCTTGCCGGAACTGGTCGGGGCAACAACAAGCAGAGATGCACCATCAAGAATGCGGTGCTCATTGACCGCTTGGAGTTGGAGATCGTTGAGACCTCCGGTGAACTGTGACCGCCATTCATTCAATACAGACGCTGGCAGGTTGAACACCGATAGGGAGGCGATATTTGCGGTTACTTTCGCGCCTCGATGTTCAGGAAACTCGGTGAAGTAGCGTTGTCCCCGTTTTAGCGCAGGCAAGCTGAGTCCACCTTCAATTTGGCCAAGGAGCACTGGGGTCTGGACGACACCAATACGTCCAACTTCAGCCCGCACGAGATCAAGCACCTGGGCCATCACTGCCGTAAGGCTCAGGACTTGGTCGTCAGCTTGCAAGGCTTCGAGTACCGCTTTGGTCAATAGGCCGTGCCGAGCAAATGGATGTTCATAGGCAGGCTCATCAACGTTCGACGCCGCGATCAGAATACGGCCTTTGCCGGCTGATATGAAAAAGCTCGCCGGCAGGGGCCGTCAGTCGGCCGCGACCGCCCGTGGTTCAAGGTTGACAATGAACCCAAGGCGCTCGATACGGAAGGTCA
>SFCB01000095.1 GCA_004367505.1 Chloroflexi bacterium OHK40
AAGCTCGACCCGCCGAAACCGCCCTGCCCTGCCACCTCCAGCCCCTCGCCAGAGAGCATCGCCCGCAACCCCGCCCGCAGAGCTGGCGTGGGCGCGATGATGAAGACCGTGGTCATGCCGGGCGCTCCGCCAGTGTGAGTTCGACCACCGTGCGGGTGCCCCCACGGGCCAGTTCCAGCCGCGCCACGTCGCCGGGACTCCGTGTGCCGAGCGCTGCGAGCAGATCCTCGGTGGCTGGCAGAGGCGCTCCATCGAGCGCCAGCAGCAGGTCGCCCACGAGCAGGCCGGCCTGTTCGGCCGGGCCGCCGGGGGCTACCTGGGCAACCAGCAGGCCGGTGCGCTGCCCGCTGGCGGCCAGGGCCGCCGGGAGCTCGGCGGGCTGCACGCCCAGGCCGATGAAGACGGGGCGGGACGGCAGCCGGGCGGCCCAGGCCGTAGCCACGTGACTGGGGATGGCTACCGAGAGATCACCGCCGAAGATCATGGCATTGATGCCCACCACCTCGCCACGGGCATTGAGCAACGGGCCGCCGGAGTTTCCCGGGGCGAGCCGCACGTCGGAGCGGATGTAGCTGGCGGGCCGCTGGCCCCGGGCCGCCGGGATCTCACCGGCCCCACTGACGATTCCCGCCGTCACGACGCCCCGCTGGCCCCACGGGCTGCCCACG
The DNA here is from genome assembly GCA_004367505.1 of Chloroflexi bacterium OHK40. GTDB lineage: Bacteria > Chloroflexota > Chloroflexia > Chloroflexales > Chloroflexaceae > OHK40. The sequence goes on from SFCB01000095.1 coordinate 669, forward strand.
GCGAACACCAGTTCACCAATACGCAGACGGGTGGAGTCACCGATCGGGAGGACGGGCAGGTTGCCCCCCTCCACCGCGAGGAGCGCCAGGTCGAGCTGGGGGTTGCCAGCGATCAGACGGGCAGCGTAGCGGCGCTCATCGGGGCTGAGCACCTCCAGGTGCTCGCCCACGCCGGCCACCACGTGGAAGTTGGTCATCACGGTGGCACCATCACGCCAGGCCACGCCGGAGCCAGCGCCCCGGCCGCGCCCGCGTACCTGCACCACGCTCGACCGCGCCCGCCCGGCCAGGCCCGCCGCCGCCAGGCCCAGCAACCCGGCCACCGGGGTCTCAATATCGAGCAGCATCGCGAATCCTTTGCGAGACCGGGGCGTCGGCACACGAGCCGAAACGGCCCGGCCTCAATACTGGGAAGCATCAGAAGTTCGCTGGCGCCACATCCCGCTTCCACAGGCGGGATGAAGAACTGGACGCCCTCCGGCTGAGCGCGCTGACTACTCACACCAAACGCACGACGACTCACGCGCGCTGGCCGACAGTCACCTGGAGAGAGGCGAGCGCGCCCCCCCGGAGCACCTGCACGGGCACCGTGGCGCCCACGCGGTCGCCGGTGAGGAGGGCCTGGAGCTCATCGGTGTCGGTGATGGCCTGGCCGGCGAAGGCCACGAGCACATCGCCGAGGAGGAGCCCACCCTGCTCGGCCGGGCTCCCGGGCTCGACGCGCACCACCAGCAGGCCGCGCTCCTGGGGCAGGCCGGCCCGCTGGGCGGGCGGGAGCTCCACGGGCTGGCTGCTGATGCCGAGGAAGCCCCGGCGCACCGTGCCGCCACTGGCCAGGGCGGCCGCCACGCGCTGCGCAAGGGCCGCAGGCACACCCAGGGCCACGCCGCCAGCCAGGCCGGTGGTGAGCACGCCCACCACAGCGCCGCTCCCGTCTACCAGCGCGCCGCCGGAGAAACCGGGGTAGGGGATGGCGTCGGTCTGGATGTACTGTTCGAGCACGGCCCCCCGGCGCCCGCGCAGCGGGCCGCCCACCGCGCTCACGATCCCGAGCGAGGCCATGGGGCCATCATCGCCGGGCCGGCCCACCGCGAGCACGAACTGGCCTACCCGGGCCGGCGTTGTGGCGAAGGCGGCGGAGCCGAGGCCCAGGCCCGGCACGCGCAGCAGCGCCAGGTCACTCGCGTGGTCGCGGCCAGCCAGCTGGGCAGGCAGCTCACGCCCATCGGGTGCGCGCACGCTCAGATCGTCGTCCCGCTCCAGCACATGGTCGGCGGTAAGTACGGTATCGTCGCCGGTAGCGATACCGCTGGCCGGGCCTCGGGCGCGGCCACGCACCTGAAGCATACTGGCGGCGGCCTTCGCTACTGCGTCCGCCATCTGGCTCGAGATCGCGCCGAGCAGCTCGGCCGCGTCGATGGTCTCGCTCATAGGGCCCCCTTTGTTGTCGCACATCTTCGTGGTGGGAGTATACGCCTCCGGGGGCGGCTCGCGCCATCGGTGGCTCGGCTAGCGGCTACCCGGAAGAACGGGCAGGTGCGCCACGCCGGAGCGCTGCCGTGTGGATACGTCCGTACGCGCAGCTTCAGCGCTGAGCGCACGCGCGCCCTGCTCGGCGGCAAGCGCGGGGCGTCGGCAGCCGGGCGCTACCTACTCGCCGGGCTGAGCATCGCGGTGCTGACCGGGGGGGTGATCGGACGGCTGACGATGAAGCGTCTCACCAGGGCTTTCGTCTGGGAGATCAGAGGTGGTGAGGGCGATCGCCGAGCGGCTCCCGACCCACGTCCAGCGCTTCGCCGGGGCCTGGGAGAACTGGCGCGATCGTCGGCAAAGTCTGGCTCTCTGTGGTGCCCGGTATCGCGGGGGGCGCGGGCATCCACGGATTCGTGCCCAGGGGCGCCCGGGCGGGCGTGATGGACGCGCAGACCGCGCTCCATTCCTGGGGCTGCCGGCGCACCATGGAGCGCGGCCTGCGCCGGGGCTTGATCACTTACGGTTCGCCGGTTCGAGGCTCTCCTCGCCAAGCAGCGCCAGCATCGCCTGGGTGTCGATCAGGTGGTTGTTGAAGATCTCGCGCGCCACGTCGAGCAGCTGGAAGATCATCGGATCACGCACACGATAGTAGACGGTGGTGCCTTCCTTGCGTGAGTCCACGATGTTCTTGTGGCGCAATACGGCAAGCTGCTGCGAGACACTCGACTGGTCCATATCCAGGGCGATTTGGAGCTCTTGAACACTGCGCTCGCCGGGGCGCAGCTGCTCCAGGATCACCAGGCGTGCCGGGTGCCCGAGCGCTTTGAAGAACTCGGCCTTGAAGCGGTGGAGCGGCTGGTTCATGGTTCCTCCCGTCGGTCCCGGGTGGGCTGGTGAGCAAATATTTGCATATTTGCATTCTCTCAGTGTACCCAGGCCCACGTTGCTGTCAAGCCGGGCCGGCCCGGGCAGTGTGGGGAACCCTTCCGTCTGGGCGGGGTCATGCAGTGTGCAGTACGGGACGGCATCCTCGGGCCGTGTGGGCCGATTGACAGGCCTTGGCGATCGTGTTATGCTCGGCATGCCAAATATATAAATATCACGGTATTTGCATATTTTGGACAAGGAACGCGCCCCATGATCTCCCTGCTCGCTCGACTGCCCCTGCTTGCGCTGTTACGCCGTGAGTTCAGCGGGTACTCGCTCGCCAGCTTTCAGCGGGATGTGCTCGCCGGGCTGACCGTCGGCGCCGTCGCGCTGCCCCTGGCGCTCGCCTTCGGCGTTGCCTCGGGCGCGGACGCCCCGGCTGGTCTCGTCACCGCCATCCTGGCCGGTCTCATCATCGGTGGCCTTGGTGGCGCCGCCTTCCAGATCAGTGGCCCCACGGGAGCGATGTCCGCCGTGCTGATCGTTCTCGCGGGGCGCTACGGCCTGGAGGGGGTGTGGGTCGCGACATTGCTCGCCGGGGCGATGATGGTGCTCCTGGGCCTTTTCCGCCTCGGTCGCTATATCGCTTTCATTCCCTCGCCGGTGATCGCTGGCTTCACCAGCGGCATCGCCCTGATCATCGCCATTGGCCAGCTCGATCATGTGCTCGGGGTGACGACACCCAGGGCCGAGAATGCCCTGGAGAAGTTGCTCCACTACGTCACCCACCCGGTTGTGCCTGACTGGCATGCACTCACCCTTGCCGCGCTGGTGATGGCGACCATGCTCGTTCTGCCGCGCTTCACCAAGGCCATTCCCGGATCGTTGGTCGGCATCGTTCTTGCCACGCTGGTGAGCGTCGGGCTCGGCTGGCAGGTGGCGATCATCGGCGATATTCCACGTACCATCCTGCTCGACCACCGGCTGAGCTGGTCCGGCATCCCCTGGGAGCACCTGAGCGACTTGCTGGCGCCTGCGGTCTCAATCGCCGCCCTCGGCGCGATTGAGAGCCTGCTCTGCGGCTCGGTTGGCGCGGCGATGAGCGGCAAGCCCTTTGATAGTAACCAGGAGCTGATCGGCCAGGGGATCGGCAATCTGCTCATCCCCTTTTTCGGCGGGGTCCCGGCCACGGCGGCCATCGCTCGTACAAGCGTCGCGATCAAGAGCGGGGCGGTCACCCGTGTGACAAGCGTTGTCCACGCGCTGCTCCTGCTGTTGAGCGCCCTGGTGCTGGCCCCGCTCATCCGCTCGGTGCCCCTGGCCGCGCTGGGTGGAGTCTTGCTGGTGACGGCATGGCGGATGAATGAGTGGGAGAGCATCCACTTCTTCGTGAATGCCCGGCTTCGCCACGCGCTGGTCGGCTTTGCGATCACCATGCTGGCAACCGCAGCGCTCGATCTGACCCAGGCGATCCTGATCGGGATCGCGATCTCGGCAGTGATCTACCTGCGCCAGTCGGCGGTGAACACGACGGTAACGAGCGCTCCGGTGAACCCGCAGCAACTCCAGACCCAGGGGACGCCGATCACCGCGACATGCCCGAGCATTCACGTCTATTACCTGACCGGGCCGGTCTTCTTTGGTAGTGTTACGACGGTGCTGGAGGCGTTCGAGACGGCCAGCGACTATCACAGCATCATCATCAGTATGCGCGGCGTGCCGCTGATTGATGCGATGGGGGCCCAGGCGCTCCACCAGATCGTCGAGGAGCACCACGCCCGTGGTGGTGAGGTATTCTTCACCGCGCTTCAGCCAGCCGTGCTTGATATGTTCAGGCGTACCGGGCTTTTTGAGCGCGTAGGGGCCGACCATATCTACTGGAGTTCCGCTAACGCGATCGTCGAACTGCATGAGCGGCGGCTCGTTGCGGGCTGTCCGCGCTGCGATGACCACGGCGATGGCTGTGCGGTGCTCCGGATGGCGCGCGAGCGTCTGACGCGCGAGGCTCCGGCGGCTGAGCAGCAGCCGGCACAGGCCCCTGCGTGAACACCTGTCCGTGGAGCTTGGGGCGGTACCTACTGATCGCACCCCGGACCGCGCCAGCCTGCTTGACTTTCCAGGGGCTGGAAGGTGTATGCTGGTGCAACGGGAGGTCAGCGATGCAGATACGGGAGCTCGCGCGCGCGAGCGGGGTGCCGGCGAAAACAATCCGCTACTACGAGTCGATCGGGCTGCTGCCGCCCCCTGAGCGAGCGGCCAACAACTACCGGCGCTATCACCAGGCCGATGTCGAGCGGCTCCGCTTTATCGCCAGCGCCCGAAGCCTGGGCATTGGCCTGCGTGACATCGCCGAGATCCTCGCCGCGCGGGATCAGGGCCTCGCCCCGTGCGAGCGCCTGCTCGGCGTGCTCGCCGAGCGGCTCGGTCAGCTCGACCATCATATCGCGGGCTTGCTCGCGCTCCGCGCCGACCTCCAGCGGATCCAGGTGGCAGGCGCCGAGCTGCCCCGGGATGATCGCTCCGGCGAGCGCTGTGTTTGCGCGCTCGTGCGGGCCTATGATCCGCGTGGGGTCGCCGCGATCGAACGTGTGGAGGTGGCCGATGGCGAGTCTATCCGAGCAGGATGAGCAGGCTTGCGGCTGCTGTTCGGCCAGGGCGGCGACGCCCCCCGCGCCGAGCGCGCGCGCGCGCTGCCCCGCTTGTGCCGCGCCAGGCAGAGCAGTGTCCCTCACGACGGTTCGGGCGCTGCTGCGGATCAGCCTGCGCGCAGTGACGCAGACGGCGTACCGCTTCTGCGCGACAGCCAGTTGCCCGGTGGTCTACTTTGCCGTCGATAGTGACGAACGCTTTACGACGGATCAGCTTCGCGAGCGCGTCCTGCAGAAAGCTCCGGACGATCCTGCGGTCCCCGTGTGCTACTGCTTTCAGTACACGCGCGCGGACGTGCAGCGGGCCGACGCCAGTACCCGCGCGCGGATCATCGCCGATATCACGGCGGGGGTGCAAGCCGGACAGTGCGCCTGCGACATGCGCAATCCCCAGGGGGCGTGCTGCCTGGGCAATCTGCGGCGCATGATGGCCTGATGCCCTGGTGCGCGATCACGCGGCGACGATGAGCTGGATGGCGGAGAGTACGAGCAGTAGCCCCATCATGTCGTCGCACGCTGCCGTGGAGGGGCCGTGCGGAACGCCCAACGCCTGGGCTCAAACCCGTGGGCGCTCATGCAGGCGGCGTCGCCGCGCCACGCCCCAGCGCGCGGAGCAACGCCGCCCGGCCAATCATCCCGACGAGACGACCCTCCGGGGTGACCACCGGGAGCCGCTTGACCTTGTGGGCGATCATGAGCCGGATCGCCTCGGCCGTTGGCGTCTCCGGCGTCACCGTGAGTACCGGGCTGCTCATAATGTCGGCGGCCGTCCGGCCCTTTGCCGCGATCTCAACGCCTTCGGGCCGTGCGCCGCCACCCAACCAGCCGGCCAGCCGCTGCAAGGCTCTCCCCTGCACCCGCCGCGCCGCCCGGCGGAGCACATCGCCATCGGTGATGATCCCGATCACGCGCTGGTCGTCGTCGAGCACAACCACCCGGCGCTTGTCGGTTTCGAGCAGTCGGTCGAGGGTCTCGGCGAGGGGCATGGCGCGATGAACGGCGGGCACACCGGTGTCCATGAGCCCACCGACGGTGCTGGCAGCGCCATCGGCGAGGCGGAGTGGCTCCTCGGGGCGCTGCCGCAGTCCCTCGGCCACCGTCTTGAGCAAGTCGTAGCGGCTCACCATGCCGACTAGCTGGCCCGCCGCGTCCACCACTGGCAGCCGCTTCAGGTTGTGGTCGGCCATGATCGCCGCGGCCCGAGCCAGTGGCGTTGTGGCGGGGAGCGTGATCGGGTCGCGGGTCATCAGGTCGGCGGCGCGCTGGGGTTGCGCCTCCAGGGCCGCCATCTGGGCGGCGCGCTCGCCAAGCGGCAGGATCTGCTGGAGCCGCAGCGGCAGGGTTGTTGCGCCACGGCTGAGCAAGTCGCCGTCGGTGATGATCCCGACCACCCGCCCCTCGGCGTCCACCACGGGCAGCGCGCGCAGCGCCCGGTCGATCAGCAGGCCCACCAGTTCGGCAACCGGTGTTGCCGGTGTAACCCGGGCGACATCGCGGCTCATCACATCGGCGACCGTCAGGTGGCGCGGGAAGGGGCCACCCTCGCGGTGGCTCGACTGGACGACCTCAACCGGGCTGATCGCGATTAGCCCCTCGGTGACGAGCTCGCGCAGGGTGGGGAGCACGGTCGCGATGCGGTCGGCCCGGTCGATACAGGTGATCACGAGCGGGAGGTGGCCAGGCACATCGACGATCAGATCGCTATGGACGATGCCATGCACCCCGTAGCCGCTCACCCCGCGCAGCACCGTCGCTCCGGGGCAGCCCGCCGCGCGCAGAGCGGCGAGGATGCGCTGCGACAATGCGCGCCCACGGTGGCTATCGCCCTCATCGATGTAGATCCAGAGCTGCCGGGTTGGCCAGTGCTCCATCGCTGACTCCTTCCGCTGCGCCGTGGATCAGCCTGTGATCAGGCGAACGAGGCCCGCGCCGAGGAAGACGGCGAGCAGCCCGACGACAACGCTCGCCCCGAGATAGAGGCCCGCGCCGAGCCAGTTCCCCGCGCTGATCAGGCTGAAGGCCTCGTAGCCGAAGGTCGAAAAGGTCGTGAATCCGCCGAGCAGCCCGGTAACGAGCAGCAAGCGCACGGGCTCGCTGAGTGGCATTCGGGTTGCAGCGAGGGTGAGCAAGGCGCCGATCGCCAGGCAGCCGAGCACATTGATGAGAAACGTCCCGTAGGGCCAGGCGGTGCCCAGGCGCTGCGCCGCCCAGGCCGCCAGTCCGTAGCGCAGATTTGCCCCGATCGCGGCACCCAGGGCGACGGCGAGGATGTTCAGCATCTGCGCCCTCCCACCAGCCCACCCCCAGATCGCCAACCGGCGCCGCTCAAACTCTGATTGCCGCGACACATGTGACCTCTACTCCATGTCGTCCCACAGGCGGGCGGTGCGGTCGGCGCTCGCTGAGAGCAAGAAGACGTTCGCGGACCAACTGGCCAAAGATGCATCCAAACCAGCTCTACAGCACCCGCCAGCGGCAGCACCCGAGCATATCGTCGAGGCCGCGCGTGAGACGCAGGCCGAAAGCATTGTGCCAGAGCCTATTTCGCGTTGAGCACCTCATCGACGCTCACGGTGAAGCCATCGAGCAGCTTTGATGAGGCCTGCTCGCCCCGACCAAAGACACCGTGCTCCGTGTACCGCTCACCTTCAAGCGTGAGCACGGTGATGGTTCCTGTGATCGGATTAACGATCCAATATTCAGAGATACCTGCCTCGGCATAATCGAGGGGCTTTTCCTCTGTATCACGTTCCGGTCGATCCGGGCTCACGATCTCGATCACCAGATCAGCGCCTAGCCAGTACTCGTTCTGGTTCCTCGGGTCGTTGGCGTCGCGGAGGGCAAGAATGTCTGGCTCACGGAACTTCCCTGGCCGCACCTGAAGCCGCAATGGCGCAAAGAGCACCTTCCCGCCTCCTGGGCGGAGCAGAAGCAGCAACATCTCATACAGGAAGGCAACCATAACCTGATGATCACGTGTCGGCATCGGGAGCACCTCGATCACACCATCGGTAAACTCGATGAGGTGATTGGTCTGATTGCTCAGCTTGAGATACTGCTCGACACTCCAGAGGCCCTGGAGGGGTTCAAGTGTCACGTCGAGCCCATCAACCGCACGGACCATGCGCAGGTCGTGTGCCTGGGTATCAGTGGCCATACCGCCAACCCCGTATGTGCTCCGTTGATCCTGCTTGCAGTATATCCTGCTGTCTGGCCACAGGCAATCAAGCCCGAAAAGTCTCGGCACTGCTCTGTGCGGTTGTTCAGGACGGGCGTACCTGGGCAACGAGGTGATGTGAGAGAGCCCAACGCGAGGGGACAGGGGACAGGGGGGCAGGACTATCCGGCCCATCTCCCACACCCGCGTACCGATCCCCGCTTCCTGGTTCTTGCTCTATACTGTGGTCCACGCGACAAACCTTCAGGCTGACCGCTCTTGGCCCGCCGGGTGCCCGAGCGGCAACGTAGCTGATTCTGTGTCCCCGCGCCTGTGAATGGAGGAGCGACGAGTGGAACTGCACGCCGCCATCGCGGCCTATCACGACCTGCTCGACGATGATACGGCCCGCGAGAGCTACACGCGGCTCGCTACGGCCATGCGCGCCCGTGGGATGCTCGTAGGCAAGGCCCGTGACCGGCTCGTCTGCGAGGTGCTGCGCCCCCGCTTCGTCACCGCTGCCCAGCTCGGCTTGCTTGAGCGCGCCGCCCGCGCCGTGGGCCAGGCCATCCAGCAGGTGGGCGCTGCCGCCCTCGCCGATGAGACCCTGCTTGCCCCCTACGCCCTCTCCGCCGATGAGCGGGCCCTGCTCGCCATGGAGCCGGGCTACGCCGGCGCTGCCTGCTTTGGCCGTCTCGATGGCTTCCTCGATCCGGAGGCCGCCTGGTGCTGGTTTGTCGAGTCCAACCTCGAGTCGCCTGCCGGCATCGCCTACGAGGACGCCCTCGTCGAGGAGTTCCGCGCCCTGCCCGTCGTCCAGGCCTTCGAGCAGGAGCATCCGCTGCGCGCCTTTACCCTCTGGCGCCGCCTCCACGCCCTGCTGCTCGATACCTGGGCTGCGTGGGGCGGGCGCGGCACCCCTACCGTCGCCATCGTGGACTTCCGCGAGGCCGTGACCATGCCCGAGTTCGTCTTTCTGCGCGACCGCTTCCGCGAGGCCGGGACGCCGACGCTGATCGCTGACCCGGATGAGCTGCGCTACGACGGCCACGAGCTCTTCGTGGAGCAGGAGGGCCATCGTACGCCGGTGGGCCTCGTCTACCGGCGTGTGCTCCAGCACGAGTTTCTGGCCCGTTACGATCTGCACCACCCGCTCGTGCGCGCCTACGCCGACGGCCGGGTCTGCGTGGTGAACCCCTTCCGCACCAAGCCGGTGCATACCAAGCTGATCATGGCGCTGGTGAGCGATGAGGACGGCCCGGCCTGGAGCCTGCTCGATGCCGAAACACGCGCTGCCGCCCGCGCCCATGTGCCCTGGAGCCGCCTGGTGCGTCCCGGGCCAACTGGCTACCAGGGCGCGCGGGTGGATCTGCTACACTTCGTCGAGCGTAACCGCGAGCGCCTGGTGCTCAAGCCCAACGATGAGTACGGCGGCAGCGGCGTGGTGCTCGGCTGGACGGTGAGCGACGATGCCTGGCGCGCGGCGCTGGCCGCCGCACAGCGCAGCCCGTGGGTGGTACAGGAGCGGGTACCCATCCCTGAGGAGCCCTACCCCACCTGGGACGCAGCGGGCGGTCTGCGGATCACCCCGCGCTATGTGGATAGCGACCCCTGCATCTTCGGAGCGGGGGCCGCGCTGGAGGCCGCTGGCTGTCTTACCCGCATCGCCGCGACACCCCTACTCAATGTGAGCGCCGGTGGCGGCGCCGCGCCACCAACATTCTTGATCGAGGCCTGATGCAGCTCGAACCCTGGCAGTGGCTCCTCGGCGCCCTCGGCGCCTTTCTCGTCGGCATCGCAAAAACAGGCATCCCCGGCCTCGGAATCCTGTCGGTCGCAATCTTCGGCCTGGCCTTTCCGACGCGCGACTCGGTGGGCCTCGTGTTGATCATGCTCATCTGCGCCGACATTGTGGCTGTCAGCGCGTACCGCCACGACGCAAGCTGGCCGCATCTCTGGCGGCTCTTTCCCTGGGCGGTCGCCGGCATTATCGTGGGGTACCTGGCGCTCGGGCGCGTGAACGAAGTGCAGATGCGTCGTCTCCTTGGCGCCATCCTGCTCGGGCTCTCCCTCTTGCAATTGTTGCGCGCCCGCCGGCCGGCCGCACCCGCGAACGAGCCGCACTGGCTGTTTGCGCCGCTCACGGGTGTCACCGGTGGCTTCACCACCATGGTCGCCAACGCCGCGGGACCGGTGATGGTGATCTATTTGCTGGCCATGCGCCTGCCGAAGCTAAGCTTCGTCGGAACGAGCGCCTGGTTCTTCTTCCTCCTGAACCTCTTCAAAGTGCCCTTTAGCGCCTCCCTGGGGTTGATCAACCCTTCCACCCTGGGGATCTCACTCGCCCTCGGGCTGGTTGCCATGGCTGGCGCCGGATTCGGGCGTCCGCTGGTTGAGCGCCTCAACCAGCGTGTCTTCGAGTTGACGGCACTCGGCTTGACCTTTGTGGCCGCACTGCTCATGGTCCGCTGAGGAGCCCGCGCCGCCAGAATGACTGGCCAGCAACGCCGGACGGACCGCAAGCACCCTGGCCCTTATCCCACGATCTCGCTCAGCCGCACCGGCCGGCCCTCAGCGTGGGAGCGCCGTGCAGCGAGTCCCATCACCACGGGAACGCGACCGTCGAGGCCGCTCACAGGCACCGGGCGGTCGTCGATCACGGCCTCGACAAAGGCTTGCAGCTCGGCTACAAAGCTCTCGGTGTAACGCTCCATGAAGAAGTTGAGCGGCAGGTCGCGGCGCACGCTCTCAGCGGTGCTGATCACGGCGCTGTTAGGGTAGTTGTTACCGATCATCACCGCTCCGGCACTGCCGAAGAGCTCAACACGCTGGTCGTACCCATAAACGGCGCGACGGCTATTGTCGATCGTGCCGATCACGCCGTTGGCGAAACTGAGCACCAGCACGGCGGTGTCCACATCGCCCGCGTCGGCAATTGCCGGGTCCTGCGTGGTGGCACGCACGTAGAGCTCCTCAACCTCGCTGCCGATCAGAAAGCGGGCCAGATCGAAGTCGTGAATGGTCATGTCCATGAACATGCCGCCAGAAACGCGCACATAATCGATCGGCGGAGGGGCGGGATCTCGGCTAATGATATGGAGCAGCTGGGGCTGGCCGATCTCGCCCCGCTCAACGGCCTGGCGCGCGCGGCGGAAGTTCGGGTCGAATCGACGATTGAAGCCGATCTGCAGCTGCACACCGGCCCGCTCCACCACGGCAAGGGCCCGGTCAATGGTGGGTAGATCGAGGGCGATCGGCTTCTCGCAGAAGATCTGTTTGTCAGCGGCGGCGGCCTCTTCGATCAACTGGGCGTGGGTATCGGTGGCCGAGCAGATCAGGACTGCCTGGATGGCCGGATCGTCGAGGATGCTGTGGTAGTCGGCGGTAGCGCCAGGAATGCCGTAGGCCTCGGCGCAGCTGCGGGCGGCAGCCTCGTTCACATCCGCTACGGCGAGGAGGCGGGCGCCGGGCACACGGGTGGCGAGGTTGGCGGCGTGCACGCGGCCAATGCGGCCCGCGCCGATCAGGCCGATGGTGAGCGGGGCAGGCATAGAGAGTTCCTTCAAAGACCGATGGAGCGGAGGTAGGCACGGTTGCGCGCGGCGCTCAGCGCTGGGGCGCCCATGCCGGGCAGCACGTCTTGCTCAACCGTCAGGTAGCCGGTGTAGGCGTGCTCGCGCAGCCACTGTGCCACGGCAGGGAAGTCTACGCTGCCACGCCCGAGCTCGCAGAAGAGCCCCCGGCCAACGGTGGCGAAGTAGTCAAGATCTTCGGCTCGGGCCTGCGCTGCCACCTGGAGATCGCAATCTTTGAGATGGACATACCAGATACGCGCGGCGAAGCGGGCGAGGCCCTCGGCGGCGCCCTCGGCACCGGCGGCGCCGTAGACGTAGTGGCCCGTGTCGAACACCAGGCCAAGGAGGGCCGGATCGGTCAGATCGAGCAGGGTCGCGATCTCCCCGGGTGTCTCAACATAGCCAGCGCAGTGGTGGTGGAAGACGGTACGCAGGCCAGTCTGCTCGCGAACGGCGGCGGCAATCCGGTTGGCACCAGCGGCGAAGGTGCGCCACTCGGCAGGGCTCAGGGCCTCGGCGGGGGTAATGCGCCCGGCGAGGCGGGTACGCACTGGGTCGGTGCCGTTCTCATCGGCAAGCACCAGGAAGGGCCGGGCCCCGGGGCGGGCTGCGGCGGCGAGGAGCGAGGCCACCTGTAGGGCGGATGCCTCCCCTGCAACATGGGCGGCTGCGTCCTTCAGCCGCACGGGCACAAAGGCGCCCGTCAGGTCGAGCCCACGGCGGGCGAGCGCGTCGTGCAGGGCCTCTGGCTCCTCTGGCATGTAGCCCCGATCGCCTAGCTCGGTACCGGTGTAGCCACTGGCGGCCAGTTCATCGAGCATGCGCTCGTAGGGCACGCGCTCTCCGCTCAGGCCGGCAAACTCGAGTGTGCCCCAGGAGCACGGGGCATTGCCGATCTTGATACCGTGCATGCCATAACCCTCAGAACGTACGGGACCATTCCTTCGGCCAGCGCTCTACCACCACTTTGGTCTCGGTGTAGAACTCCACTCCGTGGCGGCCCTGAGCGTGCAGGTCGCCGAAGAAGCTCTCACCCCATCCGGAGAAGGGGAAGTAGGCCATCGGTGCGGGGACGGCGATGTTGATGCCGACATTGCCGACATTGGCCTCGTAGCGAAACTTGCGGGCCGCGGCGCCAGAACTGGTGAAGATGCAGGCCATGTTGCCGTAGCGGTTGTTATTGACGATCGCGATCGCCTCGTCCACTGTCTCGGCGTGCGCCAGGCTCAGCACCGGGCCGAAGATCTCGGTGCGCGCCAGTTCACCACCCATGGGAACGTGATCGAGGATGGTCGGGTGGATGAAGGCGCCGTGCTCGTAGCCGCTCACGGTGCGCCCGCGCCCGTCCACCAGCAGATCGGCACCCTCCTTGCGGCCCAACTCGATCAGGCCTTCGATTCGCGCACGGCTCTGCTGGGAGATTACCGGGCCCATCTCGACGCCTGGATCGAGGCCATAGCCCACCTTGCGGCTCGTCGCGATGTCGGCCATCAACTCGACGAATTGGCTACGGGCGGCGCCGACTGTCACCGCCACCGAGGCGGCCAGGCAGCGCTGGCCAGCGCAGCCGAAGGCCGAGTCGGCCAGGATTCTGGCCGTCATCTCCATATCGGCATCGGGCAGCACCACCACCGGGTTCTTGGCTCCGCCCTGGCACTGGGCTCGCTTCCCGTTGGCCGTCGCCCGGCTGTAGATGTACTTCGCCACGGGGGTAGAGCCCACGAAACTCACCGCGCGGATGGCCGGGTTGTCCAGGATGGCATCGACCGTCTCCTTGCCACCGTTGACGAGTTGGACGACGCCGGGGGGCAGGCCGAGTTGCTCGATCAGGCCGAAGAGGCGCTGGCTGCTGAGCGGTACCTTCTCGGAGGGCTTCAGAATGAAGCAGTTGCCGGTGGCCACGGCGTAGGGCATAAACCAGAGCGGGATCATCAGCGGAAAGTTGAAGGGCGTGATTGCCGCCACCACACCCAGCGGCTGGCGGAACATGTGCTCGTCAATTCCGCGGGCAATGTCTTCGTTGTTGTAGCCCTGCATGAGGGAGGGGATGCCAGCGGCCACCTCGACATTCTCGACCGCCCGTTGAATCTCGGCGCGGGCCTCGGCGAAGGTCTTGCCGCACTCCTCGGTGATCGTGCGGGCCAGTTCGTCGAGGTAGGCCTCGATCAGCGCTTTGAGCCGGAAGAGGTACTGCACACGCTCACCAGCAGGCACGCGACGCCACGCCGGAAAGGCGGCCTGGGCGGCCTCGGCGGCGCGAGCCACCGTCTCAGCGGGGCTCAGCGGCACCTCGGCCAGGGTCACGGCGGTGGCCGGGTTCACCACGGGTAGCGTCGCCGCTGCGGGGCGCTGCCAGACGCCACCGATGTAGTTAGGCAGAGTCTCGACTGTCATAGGGACCTCCTCATCTGCGATCCTCGCCGTTCCTATCCCGCCTCCGTACGGTCAGTGCGCGTGGGCGCGGGCGCGTCGGGCGGGGCGTAGTGGCCCACCTGGAGGTCGCGGGCCTCCTGGTTGAGCTCGCTTGCGGTCTTGCCGAGCGCCCGGGCGGCCACGGCGTCGGTGCGGGCGAACTCGGCCAGTTCGTGGCCCAACTCTTCGAGCTCGGCACCGCCGGCCATCATCGAGGTTACCTCTTCGCGGGTCACATCGGCTTTGCTAAAGGTACCATAGCTACGGCCACGGTTGAGCAGGGTGAAGCGGTCGCCGATCGGGTAAGCGTGGTGCACGTTGTGGGTGATGAAGATCACGCCGAGATTGCGGGCACGGGCCTGGGCGATGTAGCGCAGCACGACACTGGCCTCTTTCACGCCGAGGGCCGCAGTGGGCTCGTCGAGGATGAGCACCCGGGCGCCGAAGTAGACCGCCCGGGCGATCGCGACGCACTGACGTTCACCGCCGGAAAGTGTGCCCACCGGCTGGCCCGGGTCCCGCACCTGGATGCCCATTTTGGCCATCTCCGCCCGTGTCACCTCGTCGGCCCGGCGCGTGTCGAAGCGGCGGAAGGGCCCCCAACCTACCATCGGCTCCGATCCGAGGAAGAAGTTGCGCGAGAGGCCCATCAGCGGGATCATCGCCAGATCCTGGTAGACGGTGGCGATCCCGGCGTCGAGGGCGTCACGGGGAGAGCGAAAGCTCACCGGCCGGCCATTCACCAGGTACTCACCCTGGCTGGGCTGGTGGACACCCGAGAGGATCTTGATCAGGGTGCTCTTGCCGGCACCGTTGTCGCCGAGCAGGCACATCACCTCGCCAGCGTGCAGCGTCATCGAGATGTCGTAGAGAGCGATGACGCTCCCGAAATACTTGGTGACGTTGCGCACCTCGAGCAGCGGCGTTGCGGTTGTCATCGGCGGGCCTCCATGGCACGCTTGCGCACGTAGCGGTTCACCAGTACGGCCACCAGGAGCATCACGCCCAGGAAGACCTGGAACCAGTCGGCGTCAACGCCAGCAAAGACGATCCCCTGGCGCACCATGCCAAAGATCAGGGCGCCCAGCACGGCGCCGATCGCCGAACCGTAGCCGCCGGTGAGCAGCGTGCCGCCGATCACCACCGCGATGATCGCGTAGAACTCCTGCTGGCTTCCCCGCAGCACATCGGCCCCGGTGAAGCTGACCGCCTGCAGGACAGCCACGAGGCACGCCGCCACTGCGGTACCCATAAACAGGGTGATCTTCACCCGTGCTACCGGCACGCCTACGTTGCGTGCCGCATTCGCATCGCCGCCCACCCCAAAGATCCAGTTCCCGAAACGAGTGCGTAGTAGGGTCCAGGTGGCCACCACGGCGGCCAGTAGCCACCAGAGGATCGAGATAGAGAAGTTGGCACCGGCGATCGTGAGCTTGCTGGCGAAGATCGCCTGCGCCAGCTCGAAGCCCGGCGCTTCGTCGATCCCACCTACCTGGGTGCGACCGGTTGTCATGCGGGTGACGCCGATGGTGGCGCCACGGATGATGAATAGGCTCCCCAGGGTGATGATGAACGAGGGCAGCCCCGTACGCACGACCATGGTACCGTTTACCCAGCCGATCAGCAGGGCGAAGAGGAAGGCCAGGAGGATGCCAAGCCCGATGTGGAGCTGGAAGTGGCCAGCGGTAATGGCAATGATCATGCCGCAGGCGCCGATGATCGAGCCGATCGAGAGATCGAACTCGCCGCCGATCATTAGTAGCGCCACCGCCACCGCCAGGATGCCCAGGTCGGCCGCGACTTGCAAGTACGAGGCCGTACCGCTCATCGTCAGAAAGCCCTTACTCCCGGCAACAAGGGCGAAGAAGAGCCAGACGACGATCGAACCAGCCGCAGCGCCCATCTCGGGCCGCACGAGCAGGCGGCGCAACGCGCTAGTCTGGACCATGCGCTCCTCGACGCGCACCTCCTGGCCGCGGGCGAGGTTTCCGGAGCTACTCATGTGGTTCTCCTCTACGTTACCAGTTGCCAGCTGATGGTGACGCTCGCGCGTTCGAGGCTCCGCTCGGGCCAGGCGCCTGGGTGGCGGCTGGCTCCTCTCTTCCAGCCGCCAAGCGGAGCGGTGGACTACGGCCAGCCTCAGCGTGTCCCGGCCCGGGAGAGCTCGATCACTCGGGCGGCATTGTCGGCGGTGACGAAGCCGGGCCCGGTCATCAACACGTCGTTGGCGATGGTGTTCAGATTCGTCTGGTAGAGCGTGAGCAACACGATTGGCAAATAGCCCTGGAGATACTGCTGCTGGTCGATGGCGAAGAGGATGTTGCCGGCGTTGATCGCCTCGAGCACTTCCGGCGAGAGGTCGAAGGTGGCAAGCTGCACGCTGCCGAGTTTGCCATCGGCCTCCAGGGCAGCCAGCGCCGGGGCGGCGCCCGTGGGGCCGAGGGTGAGCACGCCGTTCACGTCGGGGTTGCTGGCGAGCGCTGCCGAGATGCGCTGCTGCGAGTCGGTGGGATTGGCCAGGTCTACCGCTAGCACCTCAACCGTACCACCGGCGGCGCTCATGGCGTCAGTGAAACCGTTGCAGCGCGCGTCGAGGCCGGCATTGCCCACCTCCTGGTTCACGCAGAGGGCGTTCGTCACACCTGCCGCGGCCATGCGCTCGCCGCCGCCGAAGCCGGCTTCGTACTCGGTCTGGCCCACGTGGGTGAGTAGCCCGAACTCCTGAGCTACGTCGCTGCCCGAGTTCATGGAGATCACCGGGATTCCGGCGGCAACGGCACTTTCGATCGAGGCTCGTAGCGCGTCAGCATCGGGGATGGAGACAACCAGGCCGTCAGGTCCCGAGGCCACTGCGGCGTCGATCAGCTGAGACATCTGTACCATGTCGAAGGTCTGGGGGGCCTGGTATTCGACGGTCACACCCATGTCGGCGGCGGCCTGGTCAACACCGTTCTTCACCACCGACCAGAAGGGGTCGCTGGCCTGACCATGGCTGACGACGACGAAGCGCAGGTCGCGACTGGCCTGGGCCACACCAGCGGCGGGGGCCTGGGCCTGGGGAGCGGTGGGGTCGGACGCCACGGGCGCCGTGGTGGCCTCGCCAGCGGGCGGTTGGGCCGGGGCCTGCCCGCCGCAGGCCACGAGAGTGAGGATCAGGGTCAGGAGCAGGGCCACGAGCTTGAAGTGCCTGGTCATCGGGTGCCTCCTTGCCACATATCAGGCCAGCGCGCCACATAGCGCGTTGTACCACGTTGCTTTTTGCTCGCCTGTTAGAGAAAGTGCCGTTCCTTCGCCCGCATACGCTCCCACTCGGTGCGTTTCTCACGTACGTGTGGGCTGTCGCTCACCTCGGCTACCGGCACGTCCCACCAGCTTTCGTAGCCGGGCACACCTGCGAGCCGGTCGTTGCGGATGTAGATCAGCGTGGTGCGCTCGCTCGCGCGGGCGGCCCGTAGCGCCGCGACGAATTCGTCGTATGTCGTGCAGCGGATGACATCGGCGCCGAGGCTCGCGGCATTCGCCGCGAGATCAACTGGTAGCGGCTGCACATCGTCGCCGGCCCGGTCGTCCGGGAGCACGCCTCCCTGTGGGAAGACGAAGCGCGTGCCGAAGCCGTCCTGGCCGAGCGAGCGACTGAGGGCGCCGATGCTCTTGTAGCCGTCGTTGTCCATAAGCACGACCGTGAGTTTTACGCCCTCCTGTACGGCCGTGACGAGCTCGCTGCACATCATGAGGTAGGAGCCGTCGCCCACCAGCACGATCACCTCGCGCTCGGGGGCCGCCATCCTGGCACCGAGGCCACCAGCGATCTCGTAGCCCATGCACGAGTAGCCGTATTCGAGGTGGTATTGCTTGGGGTGGCGGGTTCGCCAGAGTTTGTGCAGGTCGCCTGGCAAGCTCCCGGCAGCGCAGACGATGATCGCATCCGGGTCGCCTGCCTCGTTCACTGCGCCGATCAGCTCACCCTGCGTGGGTAGGGGGCTACCACGCACAGCGTAGATCCGCGTGACCTCTTCGTCCCAGGCACGTGCCAGTTCTTCGGCCGTGGCCCGGTACGTTCCATCTACCTGCCAGCCGGCCAGAAGCTCGCTCAGTTCCTCCAGTGTTGCGCGAGCGTCGCCAATCAAGGGGAGCGCCTGGTGCTTTGCGGCGTCGAAGCTGGCAACGTTCAGGTTGATGAAGCGCACGCCTTCGTGCTGGAATGCCGTCTTCGAGGCGGTGGTGAAGTCGCTGTAGCGGGTGCCGATGCCAATCACCAGGTCGGCGGTACGGGCGACGCGGTTGGCCGCCAGGGTCCCCGTGGCGCCAATTGCGCCGAGACAGAGGGGATGGTTGTAGGGTAAACTGCCCTTCCCCGCCATGGTCTCGCCTACGGGGATGCCGGTCGTCTCAACGAAGGCGCGCAGGGCACCAGTGGCCTCGCTATAGATCACCCCACCACCGGCTACGATCAGCGGCCGCGCGCTCTGGCGGATCCACGTTGCGGCTAGCTCCAGGGCCGCCCGGTCGGGCCGGTTGCGGGGTACCCGCCATACCCGGCGGCGGAAGAGGGCGGACGGGTAGTCGTACGCCTCGGTCTGCACGTCCTGGGGCAAACACAGCACCACGGCGCCGGTCTCGGCCGGGTCGGTGAGCACACGCATGGCCGCAGGCAGCGCGCTGAGCAGCTGATCGGGACGGTTGATCCGGTCCCAGTAGCGGCTCACTGGCTTGAAGCAGTCGTTGACCGAGAGATCCTGCGAGCCCTCATGCTCGAGCTGCTGGAGCACCGGGGCCACATTGCGACGGGCGAAGCTATCACCCGGGAGAAGCAGCACCGGCACGCGGTTGATCGTAGCGGTGGCCGCGCCGGTAACCATGTTGGTGGCACCGGGGCCGATCGAACTGGTGCAGACCATGGTCTGCAAGCGGTTCTTGACCCGGGCGTAGGCGATCGCGGCATGGACCATAGCCTGCTCGTTGCGAGCCTGGTAGTAGCGTAGCCCGGGCGTCTGCTGGAGGGCCTGGCCGATGCCGGCGACATTGCCGTGGCCGAAGATGCCGAAGCATCCGGCGAAGAGGGGCGCTTCCACACCGTCACGCTCGCTGTATTGCGTGGTGAGGAAGCGGATGAGTGCCTGGGCCATCGTCAGGCGGATCGTCTCCTCGGGCATGGATGCTCCTTTCGTTAGGCACGGTTTCAGGCCGCTTGACCGTCCGGGTGCATCCAGGGCTTGCTGCTGCCGCTCCCCTGTCCCCTGGACCTGGTTCCTGTATCCTTGCCTGAACGCGATAACCGTGAACCAGGTACCGGAGCACCGTGCGCGACGTGCGTTCTGCGGTGCTCTAGCCACCCGTAGCGGATCTTCCCAATGCCCCGGGGTCTGGTAATGGATAGCCTAGAGGCCCCCACGCTCGGCCACGAAAGCCATCACCTCGGCGAGGGTCGGGGTAAAGTTGGCACAGCCATGGCGGGTGACAACAATGGCTCCGCATGCGTTGCCGAGGCGTGCCGCCTTGCGCCAGTCCCAGCCGTGCAAGTGGCCGTAGAGGGCACCGGCGGCGAAGGCATCGCCCGCACCGAGAATGTTGGCCACCTCCACGGGAAAGCCCGGGGCGTCGAACTGCTCGATCTGGCCGCGCTCGTCGCGCAGGTGCACCCGGGCGCCGTGCTCGCCACGCTTCTGGAGTAACACGTGGGGGCCGTAGCTGAGCAGCATGCGCACAGCCGTGTCTACATCGCCGGCCACGCGGGTATCGGAAACTTGCGAGTGGCTCAGGTGGATCGCCCCGACATCGGTGAGCAGCGCGGCGTTGAGCTCGTCCTCGGTGCCGATCACGATGTCTACCAGAGGGAGCGCACTGCGGATGGCAACCCCGAACGCGCGTGGGTCGTGCCACTGGTCGGGACGAAAGTCCAGGTCGAGGGCAACCGTCGCACCGGCCGCGCAGGCCTGCTCGGCGGCGAAGAGCGTAGCGCTGCGGCTCGGATCTTTGCTCAAGCCCGTGCCGGAGATCAGCAGCGTACGGCAGTGGGCTACGGGCGCGGCCAGTACATCGTCAATCGTCAGCTCGATGTCGGCGCAATTGTCGCGGTAGTACGTGAGCGGAAAGCGGTCGGGCGGCTCGATGCCGAGCAGCACGGCGCTGGAGCGGCGCCCCGGCTTGGTGGGAATGTAGGCCGTCTCGACACCCTCGCGGCGCAGGAAGCCAAGAATGAATGCCCCTACCGGATCGGGGCCGACAGCGGTGAGCAGGGCAGTGCGTAGCCCGAGCCGGCGCGCGCCAACGGCGATATTGGTCGGGCAGCCGCCCACATAGGCTGCAAAGCTGGTGATCGCCTCGAAGGGCGCGCCAATATCGTTCGCGTACAGGTCGATCGATGAGCGACCCATGCTGAGAAGATCGTAACTCTCTGGCGCCATCGGGCCCTTCCTCCTTACATGTTCGGGCGGGGCAAAGCATCATGATCCTGTCAACGGGTAGATCGGTACCCGCTGATCGACGCCCTGGTAGCGCTCCTTTACCCAGGTGTGCTGCGGGTCGTCGCTGTTCGCCAGCGATTGGGCACTGCCCGCGAGTACATTCAGGTAGTAGGTGGTGTAGCCGGGGGCGCTCACGACGGGGTGGTAGCCCTCGGGAACGAGCACAACATCGTTGTGGCGAGCCAGGAGCAATGCGTCGATCGGGTAGCCGGCCCGGTGCAGCGGCGAGCTCTCGTCGGTGTAGATGCGCTGGTAGGCGAAGCCACCGGGCGGGTTGATACGATAGAAGTAGATCTCTTCCAGATCGGCCTCGATCAAGGTGCCATCGGGCCCCTCGCGATGGACGTCATGCTTGTGGGGTGGGTAGCTCGACCAGTTGCCGCCAGGCGTGTAGACTTCCACCACCACCAGGCGCTGGCAGGGGAACCCAGGCGGGATGATCCCGTTGATCTGCCGCGTGACATTGTCGCCGCCACGGATCTCAACCGATACCTCGGCGGGTGTGACCAGAAGGGGCGGATGGTCGAGCGTTGCGGGCGCACTGGCAACGGCAAGCTCTAGCGGGCTGAGTGCCCGCAGCTCGAATGTGGTGCCGGGTGGGAGATAGAGAGCGTGGGGTAGCCCGGCGAAGACGTCTGGGCGGCCGCCCAACTCGGGCCAGATGCCACGGTTCGAGCTGATAGCCGCGCGCCCACCCAGTGGTACCAGCGCCATCTCGTGCTTGTCGGTTGCGCTCTGCCAATGCTCGCCAGGCGCGAGGCGCCGCACCTCAAAGTGTACATAATCCCATCCGGCGTCATCGGCGCTCACGGCCGTCACCACCTGGGGATCGGCGTAAGTACGGGGCCGCACGAGCAGATTCGCAGCGATGTACTGGCGCATACACCACCTCTCAGGCGAACTCAGCAAGGTTCACCGGCGTGCCGCTCTGGCGGGCTGAGTGGGTGGCGGCGAGCCCGATGCGAAACGCGGCGAGGGCATCAGCACCGCCCACGGCGGGATCGCGGCCCTGTTGCACACACTCGACGAAGTGCTGGAGCTGTGCCTGGTAGGCGGGGCCGAAACGCTCCTGCAGGTAGGGTGCTACATCTGTCTGCGCGCCTTCACGGGTGAGCAGCACCACAGGGAGGTGCTGGTGGCGACCAACCAGCACGGCGCCAGCGGAGCCGAGCACTTCGGTGCGGATGTCGTAGCCGTAAAAGGCGTTGCGGCTGAGTTCGACGTTGCCAAGCGCGCCGGACGTGAAGCGCAGGTTGATGCAGGCGTTATCAATATCGCCCACAGCGCGGAGGGTGTCGCACACCAGGAGCGTACCTTCGGCGCTCACCCGCTCGACCTCGGCACCCATTAGCCAGCGGGCCAGGTCGAAATCGTGGATGCCCATATCGAGGATGAGCCCACCACTGCGCGTGGGGTCGGCAAAGGCCGGATCGGGGCAGAAAGGGTCGCGACCGATCGCCTTGAACGTGACAGGGGTGCCGATGCGACCGTCGGCGATCAGCGTGGCGGCGCGCTGGTAGGCTGCATCAAAGCGGCGCATGAAGCCCACCTGGAGCGGCACACGAGCGCGGCTCACCGCGGCAAGGGCGGCATGGGTGTCGGCCAGGGTGAGCGCGAGGGGTTTCTCGCAGAAGATCGCCTTCCCGGCGTCGGCCGCCGCAGTAACGATGGCGGCGTGTGTGCTGGTTGGCGAGGCGATCACTACGGCATCCAGGCCGGGTAGCGCGAGGGCTTCGTCAACACTGGTGAGTGCGTGAGGGGGTGCAAAGAGAGCCCGGGCGCGGGCGAGGGCTTCGGGGTTTGCCTCAACCACAGCGAAGAGGCGAGCGCCCACCACGCT
This sequence comes from Chloroflexi bacterium OHK40, assembly GCA_004367505.1. Classification (GTDB taxonomy): domain Bacteria; phylum Chloroflexota; class Chloroflexia; order Chloroflexales; family Chloroflexaceae; genus OHK40. Next base: position 23,105 of record SFCB01000095.1, read on the forward strand.
GGTGTGCAGCGTTTGCGCATAGATCTGGCCCATGCGGCCCATGCCGATCACGGCGATGTTGAGGGGTGCCATCACTGGCGTTGCCTTTCGCTCGCACTGAGGTGAAAATCCGATAGCCGATAGGGCCGCAGCGCACGGTGGCCACACGGAGCCGGTGTTACCCAGCCTTACAATCTACGCACACTAACCCTGGCTGGTACTACACGATGATGGGCCAGGGCGCTGGAAGATCTGAAGGCTAGCTCAAGGGGAGCCTGTCTGGCGAGTAGCCAACACGGATCCATGGCCGTGTGCGGACCTGCCGCCGGCGCCCGTTTCCGTGTTCGAACCGCCAACCTGTGTGTGCGTTCAGTCCACCGAATTCACAAAGGGCTTCGCAGGCCGGTAGGTCGCAGCTTCAGCCGCCAGGCATGCCGGACACCTGGGTTCTGCGATGGTGCGCCGCTCTGGTAGAGCGTCTGGACGCCGCACGATTGGTGTGAGGGTCACTGGTTTCTGTCCGGCGGGCCAGTGCTAGCACGCAAGGTGAGATCGGGTTTAAGCACGGCGCTTGTCACTGGCTGACCAGCAAGGAGGCGGTGGAGCATCTGCATTGCGCGGCGGCCAAGCTCGAGACGAGGCTGGGCCACTGTGGTGAGCGGTGGCTCCACGTACTGTGCGGTCGCGATATCGTCGAACCCTACCAGGCTAAGGTGTTTCGGCACGGAAAGGCCATGGGCGCGGGCCGACTGCAGAGCCCCGATCGCCAGCATATCGTTGTAACAGAATACGGCGGTGGGTCTGAGTGGCAGCAGGCGCGTGAGGGCGGCAGCGCCGAGCGGCACATCGTCAGCCTCGGGGCCAGGGTCGGCCTGGGCCACCACGGTGAGAGCCGGGTCGGGCGTGATGCCGGCCGCGCGCAGCGCATCGATGTAGGCGGCGTGGCGACGCTCGTTGGAGAAGGGGCGGTTCGAGACGCCGATGTACGCGATCCGGCGGTGGCCGATGGTGAGTAGGTGGCGCATCGCCAGGTGCGCGCCGGCGTAGTCGTCAATCAATACACTTGTAAGTGCGTGACCGCCCGTACTGGCCTGACTATTCACCACCACAATCGGGAGGCGCGTGCGGCGCAGGCGCTCGCGGTGGTGGGCCTCGATCCGCGAGGAAATCACGATAATCCCATCCACCTGGCGGCGCCGGAAGGTCTCGATCGCGGCCAGTTCCTGCATCGGATCGCCGTAGGTGGCGCTGAGAAATACGCTCAGACCAGCGGGGCGGGCCGTCTCCTCCACACCCTTGGTCACATCGGCGTAGAACGGGTCGGCGATAGTGGTGACGACGAGCCCGATCGTATTGGTGCGGCGCTCCTTGAGGCTCTGGGCAATCGCGTTGGGTACGTAGCCCATCTCGCTGGCAATCTGCTGCACTCGCGCGCGTACCTCCGCGCTGATCAGCGGGCTGTCGCGTAGAGCCCGCGAGACGGTGCTGTGCGAGACGTTGGCGGCACGGGCGATATCGGCGATCGAGATGGAACGGCTCACGGCGGCCTCGCGGGTGCGGCGCTGCACACCTGCACACCTGTGCAGGCGACTCACAATCCGGGAGCGGGTAATGCAATCGTGTGCATCAATGCACTGGTATTATAGGTTTCATTCGTGCAATCGTGTGCAGTAAAGATACAACAGGAGCGCTCCTTTGTCAAGACCCCTTTCGCGCTTGAGCACCGGGCCGTTCGGGCATGGGAGATCTAAGAGCGTGAAGGCCTCCCCGCAATTCCACCCTCGATACCCAACCGGCGAGATTGGAAAAGCACTAGGCTTTCCGCAGCAATCCCCGCTGGAGGTAGACAGCGGCCGCCTCGCGAATGAAGCCGGCACAGCGGTGCGCGCTGTACTCGCGCTCCAGAAGCTCGGCCAGTGCCAGTAGCTCGGCATGGGTGGCCCGGCCTGGCCGTAGCCTGTCGTAGATGCGTAGCACCTCGGTGTTTGGCACCGCTGTCAACTCGGCAGCACGGGCCAGGTTCTCCGCTAGCTGGGGGTAGCCGGCCCGTCGCGCCACCTCGGCCTGGGCCAGCAACGTGGCGGCGCTGATCCGGGTATCGGCGATCGTTAGCTCGCCTGCGTCCAGGGCCGCCTCGGTTATCTCGTTGAGCGGGCGCCCGCTCGCGGCCCGCAACGTGCCGGCGGCGTGCTCCCGTAAAGGATAAGGGAGATCTTCCATATGCTCACATCTCTATCAGGGGACAGGGCACTGGAACAGGGGACAGGGAGTGGTAGGGGTCATGCCTTTGCGCCTTTTGTGTGAGACCCTTCGTAGTCAGACATCGGGTTCCCAGTCGAAGCCAAGCTCCACGGGTGGCTCATCGCGCACTTGCTCGGTCTCACGGCGGTGGAGCAGGGCCGTTTTGACGATCAGGCGCAGGCGGGCCCAGTTGTCCACCTGTACGGGCACGGGGGTCGGGCGCTCGCCCTTCGCGTAGCGGGCGGCGTTACGGCCGATCTGGCGGTAGCTCTCCAGCGTCAGGCTGGGCGACTGGGGGAAGAGCTCGAGGTTACTCAGGCGGGGCAGGTCGCGCCGGTGGATGATCGTCGTGCCCCGGGATTGCAGGCCGACAGCCACGCCGGATCCGCTTAGCCTGGCGCCCGTATGGCCGATCTCGGCGCAGTCGGAGCTGTGGCGCACACGCACCAGCCGGGCGGTGAGACCCTCCTCGGCCACCCCGGTGAGGATGGCGGCCAGCACGTCGTCGTGCTCCAGGCCGCCGATGGTGCGGGTGAGCTCGCGGCCAAAGGCGGGTCCCACCGCGAGGATGACCTCCGTCTGGCTGCCGCGCCGGGCCGGGCCGAGCTCAATGAGCCTGGGCGAAGGGGCGCCGATCTGCGGGGCGATAAAGTCGCGGGGGGAGCGGGCCGTGCGGATGCGCTGCAGCTCCTCCCAGCGCGCGCCAGTGAGCCGGTAGCCGGTGCCGGGGCCGGCGTAATCATTCGGGTCGTTGATCCCACTGCGCACACGGAAATCGCGGTCGAAGATCGCGGCGGGCTGCAGGTAATCGCCGGCCACCCGCTGGCGGCCGAGCTCGAGGATGTTGGCGGCGATGCGCTCGAAGCCCCGGCGGCGCAGAGCCGCCACCACGGCGAGCACCGTCTGCTCGCTAGCCAGGAATGCGTCGGCGGCGGCGAGATCGGCTACCACATCGCGGGAGGGCATGTCGGTCGAGGCGTGGGCAACCACCGCTGCCTCTACCTCTGCGTCGGAGATCGGCGGCAGGCCGAGCTCGGCGTAGACGGCCTGGATGGCCCGGGCGGCCTCACGGCGGGTCGCCAGGGCCTCCTCCTCGGATACCGGGCGGGTGCCGCCGTCGATCTGCATATCGCGCTGCAGCACACTGTAGTCGTCGTGGTCCTCGGCATCGAAGTTCCCCCCGCCGAAGAGATTGTCGGCCTTTGGTACGGCGCTATAGCCCGAGAAGATCAGGTCGGTGCCGGGGATGAACTGCAACATGAGCTTGGCCGACTTGCGGATGGCCGAGTGCGAGGCGAGGGCATCGTTGCCGGAGGCCACCTCCAGGCCGAGCATGCTGGCGAGCAGGTTCTCGGCGAGCACGGCGCGCACGCCGCCGGGCAGGGCCTCCGGCAGCGCGATGCAGGAGATGGACCCGTTCTGGACGCCCTGGCTTCCGGCGCCCCTGGTGACACAGAGGCAGCGCGCCTCCAGGTAGAGCATCGAGCAGCCCTCGGCGTGGGCCATCAGCGCCTCGGAGCCGGTGCCAGAGGTGAAGCGCACCTTGACGCCTCGGGAGGCGTAGGCCGAGGCGAGAAAGGCCTTCGACCAGGGCGTATCATCGCCGTCCACAAAGGCGCCCTCGGTACCGTACACCGAGAGCGTTTCGGCGTAGGTGGTCAGGCCGAGCATGGCCAGGCGGAGCCCGAGCGACTCCTCGACCGAACACTGGGTGAGCACCCCGCCACGGCCAGTCTGGGTGCCCACCAGGATGGCCAGCGCATTCAATGGGGCGAAGCGTGCCACGCCTACCGTCGTCTCCACTTCGGCGAAGCCCCGCAGGCCCGCCTCGGCCGCGTCTGCGGCGAGGAGGGCGGGGTGCTCGCGGCGGTTGGTCACGTGGGCCTGGTTGGCGGGGGCGCGGCGCACGCGCATCTTGGCGAGGCCCTGCATCATCTCTAGCACGCTCAGGTGGGCCATGATCGCGCAGAGCTTGGCGGGCGTACATCCGGCGGCCAGGCGCAGCACCGCCTGCCGGGGCACATTGATATCGACGAGCATCCGCGCGATGTGCAGATCCGGAGTGGCCATCGCCTCCTCGGCCACCGCCAGATCGAGGGCGTGGTCGGCGATGAAGCTGTCGATCGCGTCGAACTGCGCGCGCGGGCGGCCATCCAGCTCAACCACCTGGCCACCCTCCATGCGCAGGCTGGGCCGGGGGTCCAGCGGGCTCTCGGCAACGATCAGGCCGGCCTCGGGCCAGGGCTCGACGAAGGTCTCGCGATTGATCTCGCGCGTGTCGAGCAGCTCATAGCGGCGGGAGCGTGTCATCAAGGCCCCTCCAGGTTCAGCCGTCCGAATCACCACGGGTTCCGTCCTTAGCGAACCGCCGCGACACAGGCCCGCGCGGTTGACGTAATCGCCGACCAATCGCCGGCGGCCACGGCGCGGGCGGGGATGAGGTTACCGCCGATCCCGAGGGCAGCGGCGCCGGCGGCCAGGTAATCGCGGGCATTCTCAGCGCTCACGCCACCGGTCGGCACCAGCTTGAGGAAGGGGAGCGGCGCCAGCACATCTTTGAGGTAGGCGGGGCCACCGAGGCGGGCGGGGAAGAGCTTCACGAGCGCGGCGCCCGCCTCGTGAGCCGCCAGCAACTCGGTCGGGGTGAGGCCGCCGGAGAGCGCCAGGACACGGCGGTTGACGCAGGCGGCGATCACCGCGGGCCGGAGCGCTGGCGTTACCACAAACTCGGCCCCGCCATCCACCGCCGCGGCAACCTCTTCGGGGTGGAGCACTGAGCCCACCCCCACGCAGGCGGCATCGCCGAGCGCGGCGCGCACCGCGCCCACGGCGGCTACCGCCCCCTTGCCGGTGAGCGTAAACTCCAGCGCCGTCACCCCACCCTCCACGAGCGCCCGGGCCACCTCGACGGCTTTGCTGTACTCATCGAGTCTGACGATCGCCACAATCCTGGTGCTGAGAATATGCTCTTGCGGGGTCAAGGGATGCTCCTCTGACTTGTGCGCTGGCGACGCGGCGGTAGGGGGCTGGCGGCCCGATTCTAGCACTCACCCCTACCCCACGCAAACGGGGTGTCTTTCACCAGGTTTTCACCGCCAGGCCCTTACCCCTGGGGGTGGCCTATGCTACGATACGTCTTATCCTATCGACAGAACGCTTGATCGAGCATCAACGACGCTGATCGCCAACGTGGGCGTTCAGCCGGTCCATTCGCGGCGCGGAGACTGCCATGGACCTCCTAGTCGATGTAGCGCTTGCCCACATGCCCTGCCTCCCCCTGGTGCGAGCTTCTTGCCGCATGGGCTGTACAGCTCACAACCTTTGCGGCTCCCCGGCCCACTTCTCCCGACACAAGCACCCGGTGCTGCCATCCAGCCCACTGCATGCACAGCCAGGGCTCTGCGAGCGCGTCGCAGCGAGCCGCTATTCATGCCTGACCGCCAGTATGGGCTAGCGGAGGCCAGAGTCGCGGTAGTTCTCGGTCACGAGCTCGCAGCGTCGACGTTGCACCTCGGCTGGACTGGCAAGCACAGCACGGCCTCGCCCAGAACAGTGTGCCACACAACCATGGGCTCAAGGCATGGCGGCTCAATGTGCCGGCGCACGGAGCATTCGCTGGAGGTAAGTCAGCCCATGTTACGGCTCCAGCTCTTCGGCCCTCCTGTCGTCCAGCAGGAGAACGGCTCAGTCACCCAGTTTAAGAGTCGGAAAGTTGAGGCCCTGCTCTACTTCCTGGCTGTAACACCGGGCCAGCATCGTCGCAGCTTCCTGGCCAACCTGCTCTGGTCCGAGTGGGCGGAAGAGAAGGCGCTCAGCAATCTGCGCTATGCGCTGTGGAATCTGCGCCAGGTACTCGGGGAAAGCTCCCTGAGCGGCGATCGGTTGAGTATCACCTTCCAGGACACGGCAATTATCTCGAACGATGTCCGGGAGTTTCGTGAGCAACTCCGGGCGGCCGACGCCCCCGGGGACGCGGCAGACACGGCCCAGATCGCGCACCTGCAGCGGGCGGTGATGCTCTACCACGGGGAATTTCTGGCGGGCTTCGAGGTAGGCGAGGCGCCGTTCTTTCACGACTGGTTGCAGCAGCAGCGGGCCACCCTCCACGAACTGGCCATCACCAGTCTGATCCGCCTCGACGCCTTCTACACCCGCCATCATTACCTGAAGGAGGCTCTCAGCGCGGCGCGGCGCCTGCTCGATCTTGATCCCTGGCGCGAGGAGTCTCACCGGCAGGTGATGCGGCTGCTGGCGCTGAGCGGGCGCCGTGATGCGGCCCTTGCCCATTTCCAGCATTGCCGGCAGATCTTGGAGGCGGAGCTGAATCTGGCTCCAGAGCCAGCAACGGTGGCGCTCATGGAGCGCATCCGGGCGGGCGATCTGGAGCTGGCCCCCGAAGATGGCCCAACGGCAGCCGTAGCTGAGACGAACGCCCTGGCCGTGCAGCTCGTGGGCCGCCACGCCGAGTACGCCTGGCTGGTGGAGCGTTGGGAGCTGGCCTGTCGTGGCCAGAGTCGCCTGGCCCTGATCTGCGGCGAGGCGGGAGTGGGCAAAACCCGCCTGGTTGAGGAACTGAGCCGCCTGGTCGTAGCCCAGGGCGGGCTGGTGCTACGGGGGCGTTGCTACGAGTTTTCAGGCCCCGTGCCCTACCAGCCGATCGCCGCCGCGTTGCAGCAACAGCTCGTACGCCACACAACGCGCGGCCTCCCGATCAGCGAGGCCTGGCTGGTGGAGCTGGCGCAACTGCTGCCCGAGGTGCGTGAGCAGTACACCAACCTCCCGCCCGCGCTCCCCACCGGTCAGAGCACCGACCGCTACCGGCTCTTCGAGGCCGTGGCAACGTTTCTCCAGGCCCTCACTGTGTCCCAGCCTGCACTCTTCTTCCTCGACGACCTGCACTGGGCCGATAGCGACACCCTCGATCTGCTAGGCTATCTGCTGCGCCGGCTCACGGCCAGCCCGCTGCTGGTGGTCGGCGCCTATCGCCCGGGCGAGGTCTTGAACGGACACGCACTGGTAGCGCTGGACCGGCCTCTGCTCTACGATGGCCTGAACGAGGAGCTTGCGTTGGCCCCGCTCTCGCGCGAGTCGGTGCAGGAGTTGGCCCAGAGTATCACGCTGGTGGCCGACAGCGACAGGCTGGCCGGCTTCCTGTATCAGTTGAGCGAGGGCAACCCCTTTATCCTCTTCGAGGCGCTGAACGAGATGCAGGAGCGTGGCTGGCTGGAGCCCACTGCCGCAGGGCACTGGGCGCTGAAGACCGCCGTCCTCGATCAGGAGGAGCTGATCCCCACGGAGGTGCAGGCGCGGATCAGGCGGCGGGTGGCGCGACTCACCCCGGAGAGCCGCAGCCTGCTCGCCCTGGCTGCCGTCATCGGCCGGCCCTTTGAGGCCCGGCTGCTTCAGGCAGCGAGCAGGGCCGATCCGGAGTGGGTGCTCAGCTGTCTGGACGACTGGCTGGCCCGCCATTTGATCAAGGAGGTTGCCTGCCCCGAGCAGCTTAGCACGCGGGCCGAGGGCACGACCATGCGTGAGGAGTGTCATTACGACTTCAGCCACGACCTCATTCGCGCCGTCGTTTATGCCGACCTGAGCGCGGCCCGCCGGCAGATCCTGCACACCCAACTGGGCGATGCGCTGGAGCGCGTGTATGCCCGCCAGCTCGACAAGGTGGTCGAGTGGTTGGCTCATCACTATCACTACGGCTACCGACCACAGAAAGCCCTGCACTACCTTCAGCTGGCTGGCCAGCAGGCCCAGACGGTCTATGCCTTACCTCTGGCGCTGGAGCGCTACCAGCGTGCCCTCAGCTACTGGGAGCGCGTCTACAGCCTCACCGACAGCGATCTGCCTACCGAGGCCTGGCGCCAGCGCTGGCGGCTGCTGCTGAGCCAGGCCGAGGTGAACCGCATGCTCGGCCAGCTCCAGACACAGCAGCCCTCTCTGGAGACCATCCTTCACGAGGTGAACCACTGGGGCGACGATCAGGATCGGCTCCAGGTGATCGAGCAGCAGCTCGCCCGGCTTGAGCAGACCGCCGATCTGGATCAGCGGCGCCAGCTGGCCAGGGAGGGGCTGCGGCTCGCCCGCCTGCTGGGCCAGCCGCTGGCGGAGGGCAACTTCCTCCAGGCGCTCGCCGACTGCGAGCGCGACATGGCTAACTTTGAGCAGGCCCTGAGCCACTATGAGGCCGCGCTGCGGAACTTCTCGCGCCTGGAGCAGACGCGCCTCGCCGCCTTTTGCCTGATCAGCATGGGGAACATCCACCTGTTGCACAATCGCTACACCCAGGCGATGACTCACTTCAGCCAGGCGAAGGCCTATGCCGAGGCCCGGGGCTACCAGGATGCCCTGATCTGGTCATACAACGCCATGGCCCAGCTCTACCTGTTCATCGGCGGGCTTGAAGAGGCAGCCCAGCTCAGCCAGCAGGCCCTGAGGCTCTGCGAGCTCATCGGCTTCGACTCCGGCGCCTCGACGGGGCTGGTGATTCAAGGCTATCTGAACCTCCTGGAGGACCGGCTCGACCAGGCTCAGGCCCTGCTGGAGCGCGCCTGGGAGATCAATCAGGAGATGGGCCAGACGCTGCGCATGGCCGATGTGCAATGCTGCCTGGGCCTGCTGTGTCTGCAGCGGGGCGAGCCGGAGCACGCCCTGTCGCACCTCAAGCAGGCCGAGGCCCTCTGCGGCAGCTCCTACTCCGGGCGGGCGATCGAGGCCCGCTCGCATCGGGCGATGGCGCACCTGGCCCTGCGCCAGCTGACGGAGGCGCTGCACTGCTCGGCCCACGCCGTGATCTGGCTAAGCCGGCACGAGCAGAATATGCTCGCGCCCCAGCGGGTCTATCTGAACCAGTATTACGTGTTGCTGGCCCAGGGCGAGATGGAGGAAGCCCAGGACGCGCTGGTCAAAGCCTATACGATCGTCCAGATCCAGGCCAAACATATCGCGGAGGTGCATACGCCGGTGAACACACGCCCACTCCACGAGCGCTTCCTCACCGGCCTACCGTGGAACCGGGAGATCATGGCGATCTGGGAGAGCCTGCCCCTCTCAACCAGTGTCGCCGTGTTGCGCTCGCTGCACGGCTACCCCGGCTAGGTGCGCACGTTTCGCTACGCTTCGAGATCCTCCCTCGGCACCCAGCGGTAGCGCTGCCTGGCCTCGCGCTCGAAGGTGAGGGCGACCAGATCGGCCGGATGGACATCCGCCAGCGCTACCCAGCGTACCTCGCCGTCGTCCTCTACCTCGACCCATCCGTCCCGCTCACCGGGGAGGAGTCGCACTGAGCGCCACGTCTCCTGCAGCGCATCGCGCACGTTGATCCTGTCCATCGTCTTAGTTCCTCCGCTCGTGCAGGCGGGCGATCACCGCCTGGCGCTGCTGGTACTGGCGAATACTGGCCTTCATCAGCCGTGACAGCTCGGCGGTATAGGTGCTGTGGATGTAGGCCTGGAACCGTAGGAGCACATCGACGCGCTGATCGGCCTCGCTGTAGGCCTCGTTCGCCGCGCACCAGGCGTCACAGCGCTCGATCAGCACCGGCAACAGATCGAGGATGCTCTTGCGATCCACGTTCTTGAGGAAGTCGGCGAAGGCTGCGTCAGCGACCTCAAGGGGAACGCGTTCATAGTCATAGTAGCGCATCGTCTGCCTCCTGGCCCGCGCCGTTGTGGTAGCGAGCCTGACAGTCTGCGGCGGCCCTATGGCAGCGCCTGCGCAAAGACGAGCCGCTCGCTACGGGGGGTAAAGCCGAGGCGCCGGTTGATCGTGTGCATGGCCAGGGTGCGGCGATCATTTTCGGCGATCAGGAGGGTGATGCCGTGGCCCTGTGCATGGGCAAGCAGCTTCTGCTTGAGTGCGGTTGCCAGTCGCCGCCCACGGAAGTCGGGGTCGACCCCCAGATAGATGCTCGCAAGGCACGTGTCGCTGAGCCGGGCGCTCAGGGCCAGCGCGACCAGCTGACCGCCAGGCGTGACGATCACAAATGAGTGCGGTAAAGAGACCGCCTCGGGCTCTAACATCTCCTGCTCCAGGCGCCGGGCGTGGTATGGCCGATAGGGCCAGTGCTGCGGCTGATCGGGCCGCGTACGGTTCCAGAGCGGCAACAGGCGCTCGGCCAGACGGTGGCGGGGGAAGCGATCCAGGGTGGCGAAACGCAGCCCCTGGGCGGTGAGGAGCGCATCCGGGTCGCCCCAGTCGGTCCGGGCGCTGGTGGCTAGATTGAGCTGGTAGGTGATCATGCCGCCGATCTCCTGAAAGCCCTGGCGCCCCAGGAAGCTCCGGCCGGCCTGCTGCTCACATCCGGCCCCAGCCAGCAGGCGTCGGGCGCCACGACGGCGCAGATACTGTACCAGGCGCACGTACCCCTGCGTGCCGATCCCGTGTCGCCGATACTCGGGCAGCACGAACATGTCGAACAGCCACAGCTCTGGATCGGTCTCGGCCATGCGTAATGCCGCCCATCCGACCGATCGGCCCGCGAGCTCCAACGCAAATAGCGCGCCAGGGATGGCGTTAATGGGTGGATTCCAGGCGTACATCATGAAATCCGGCAGATATGGTGTCGTCTGCTCGGCATAAACTACCTCGAAAACACGAGACACCTCTGCCATTCCGAGCGATCGAAGAGTAATGTTTGACATTAGATGCTGATTATTGTATAATGAGCCACCGGTACCAGCAGATAAAGCGAGGAGATTCTGCGATGGCGAGCCACCAGAATGGGTCCGTTCAGTGTCCGCATTGCAAAGCTGAGAACATTTCTGCTGTGCGACAGCTTATTGCCGCACATGACCTCGACGTAAAGGCTGCATTTGTCCAGGGGAAACTCAATCTGGTGCGCTGCTCGCACTGTAAGGCAGTCTTTTCACCCGACGTCGCAACACTTTATTATGATCTGGAGCAAGGCCACGCCTTTGTCTATGTTCCTGCCGGCCCAACTGCTCCTGGCGAGCGCCCCGCCACCAGGGTGCGTGATCTCACCGACGCCCTCCGACGCAGCCTGGCGCCGGAGCAGTGGAGGTCCAACCTGGCGCGTCCGCAGCGCTTCAGTTCCCCCGGTGATCTGGCGCAGGCCATCCTCAAAGCGGACGGCATCACCCCCGAGCTACTGCAGGTGCAGGCCGCACGGGCGGAACTACTTGCGGCGTTGCTGCAAGCGCCCAGCGAGGAGGAGCTGCGAACGCTCGCCCGGGCCCACGATGCCGAACTCGACGGCCCCTTCTTCGAACTGCTCACGGCCCAGATGCACGCGGCGCACATGGCTGGCGACGCGCAGCGTGCCCAGACCCTCCTGACCCTCCGTACCTACCTGGGCCGCCACAGCTCCCGGGGGCAGGAGGTGATCGCCGCCATCGACGCCAGACTTGGCCTCAACGGCATCCAGAGCCGCGAGGAGTTGCTCACGCATCTGCGCCAGGCCAGGGACGGGGCCGAGCGGGCGGCCCTGGTTGCCCAGGGCTCCATGCTCCTGGATGCGCGCTTCTTTCAGCTCCTCGACGCTGCGGCCGAGCAGGCGGCCAGGGACGGTGATGCCGCTGCGGCCGCAGTGCTGCAACAGTTGCGGATCGAGCTCCCGGCTCTGAAGGCGGCCAGCGAGGCGCAGGTACGCGCGGCCCTGGAGCGCGCGGCGGCCCTCGTTACCCAGGTAGTCAGCGCGCCGCATCCCGACCGGGTGCTGGCGGAAAACCGTGCCGGGCTCGACGAGGCCTTCTTCGTGGTGCTGGGCGCCACGATCGAGCGAGCCCGGCGCCAGGGCGCCCAAGAGCCTCTGCGCGCCCTGGAGCTGATCGGCCAACTAGCCAGGACCATCGGCGCGGAGGGAGACGGGTAGTGCCGCCGGGGCGCTGGCAGCGACGCCCAGCCGGAGCGTCGCTGCTAATACGCCGCTTCCGTTAGTCCGAGCTTCTCCGCGCCGCCGCCCCGCGTCGGACCTGCGGTGGGATCCTCTTCCTCGGGCTTGTCGGCGACCAGGGCCTGGGTGGTGAGAATGAGCCCGGCCACTGCTCCCGCATTTTGCAGCGCCGTGTAAGCGACCTTCACCGGGTCGATGATCCCCGCGGCGACCATATCCACCAGTTCGCCCGTCCACGCATTGAATCCCACCCCGCGCGGCGAGGCGGCAACACGGGCGACAATACTCTCAGGGTGCTCGACCCCACAGTTCTCGGCGATGCAGCGCAGGGGCTCACTGAGGGCCCGCTGGACCACCAGAGCGCCTTCTTTCTCGCCGCCGGAGAGGGAGGCGATCAGAGGCTCCAGGGCTGCGGCGCATTGCACGTAGGCCGTGCCGCCACCAGGTACCACGCCCTCAGCCACGGCGGCGCGGGTGGCGTTGATCGCGTCGGTGATCAGCTGGTCGCGGCGCTTCTGCTCGGTGGGCGTTACACCACCGACCCGGATCACGGCGATACCCCCGGCGAGCTTGGCCTGGCGCATCTCCAGCTTATCGCGGTCCACCAGAGCCTCCGTCGCCTCCAGTTGGCGCAACACCTGGGCCTGGCGGCCGCGGATCTGGGCCGCATTGCCGCCGCCACCGGTGATCACGGTCTGCTCGGGGGTCACCTGCACCTCCTGGGCTGTGCCGAGGTCGGCGAGTTGGAGCTGCTCCACCCTGGCCCCCAGTTCGCGTGAAAGCACCCGTCCGCCGGTGACGACGGCGATATCCTCCAGCATGGCTTGACGCCACTTGCCGTACTCGGGCGGATGCACGGCGGCCAGGCGCGGCCCGGAAGCCGAGAGCGCGAGCAGGGTGGCGAGGGCGTCAGGGGAGATGTCCTCGGCGATGATCAGCAGCGGGCGCCCCTCAGCAGCGGCCAGGCTGTGGATGCTACGGATCTCGTGGGGACTCTGGATGCGCTGGTCGGTGAGGAGGATGAGCGGGTTCTTGAGGATCACCTCCATGGTCTCCACATCGGTGACCATGTGGTGCGAGAGGTAGCTGCGGTCGAAGGAGAAGCCCTCCACCAGGTCGAGGGTGGTCTCGGTGCTCTGCCCGTAGTCGACGGTGATGATCCCGGCCGGGCCAACCTTGCGCACCGCCCTGGCTACCAGACGCCCGAGGGTGGCGTCGTTCGCGGCGATGCGAGCGACGGCAGCCGTGGCCTCGTCGTCCTTGAGGGGTTGGGCGGTGTTCTTCAGCGTCTTGATCACCAGGGCGATCGCCTGGTGCATCCCTTCGACCACATCGATGGGGCTGGCCCTCTGCTTGACGACGGCGAACCCCTGCTGCACCAGAGCGTTGGCCAGCACCATGGCGGTGGTAGTGCCGTCGCCAGCGACCTCGTTGGTCTTCATCGAGACCTCACGGGCCACCTGCGCGCCGATGTTCTCAAAGCGGTCCTCGAGCTCGATCTCCTGCACGATGCTCACGCCGTCGCGCGTGACGATGGGGGTGCCGAGCGGTGTGTCGATGATCGTATTTCCGCCCTTGGGGCCAAGGGTGCCCTGGATGGTCCTGGTAAGCTTCTCAACGCCCCGGCCCAGGGCTGCCCGCGCCTCTGCCTGGAAGAGCATCAGTTTTGGCATGGCATCATTCCTTGAATAGACGCCAGATGACCGACGATCAACGACCGATCTGGCGGCCGTTGGTCGTCGGTTGTCTGGCGGCGTTGGATGCTACAAATACTCGCGGGTGCCCTCGAAGTCGGCGTAGAGCACCACCGCGTTGTCCTCGATCAGCATGCGCCCGTAGTGGGTCGACATCTCGATCTGGAAGATGTATGGGTCCATTTCGCGGCCAAGGGCCTCGGAGAGCTCGTCCATATCGAAGACGAGCATACCCTTGCCATCGATGCGGATCATGGCCGGGTAGTAGGTGACGGTCACGTTGGGCTTGCGCTCCATAATCTTGGCGACGAGGCGGCCCTCGACGCTATCGTTCATGGTGACGCCGCACATGTCGGTGATCGTGTCCTCGAACACGAGATCCTTAAAGGTGGTGACAGAGCTCACAGCTGGGCCTCCTTCGGCAGGGCAACGTCGATCTGCGCGAGCGTGTTGCTGATGCGGTGCTTGGCGCGTTCGTAGGCATCGACGAACTTCACCCGCTTCACCTGTGTCTGTGACCAGATCGGCTGGAGTTGCCTGGCCGCCGCCACGCAGAGGGGCACATAGGTGACGAGCCAGCCCTGCATCACCGCCTGGTTGTGGGCACCGTAGGTGGGGTCGTGGGCGAAAATGTGGAACATCTCGATCGCGTTGGCCAGATTGCGCTCGTAGTCGCCCTCGCCGGTGGCCACAATGGCCGGGGTGACGAAGTCGCCGTGCATGGCCCCGCACTGCATCACAAAGCCGCTGCGGAACAACTCGGTGACGAGGGCCTCGTAGACGACGTTGATGGCGAAATATTGCTCCAGGTGGTCGGATGCCCCGCCGATGGTCTCGATCGCCCGGCGCGCTCCCTGCCAGATCGGGTCGTTGAGCCAGTGGTCTTTGCCGGCCCCCTCATCCAGTGCGCCATCGAGATCCAGGCTCACCTCAGCCAGATAGAGCAGCAGATCCTGGGCGAAGCGCAGCTTGTAGGAGGAGTTGGTGAGGATGGAGTTGTTGATCATCTGGGTCATGCCGTCGCGCTGGGCGACCAGCAGGATCCCGCCGAGGCCGTGCTCCGGGTGCTTCAGGGCACCGACGTGGTCCTGAAGAATCTTCACCCAACCGGTCTCGTAGTTGCGGGCTGCACCCTGGGCACGGGCGCTGGTGGTGATGATCTTGATCGTCTCCTCGATCTCGCTCTGGCGGGCAAAGTGGTTGCGCTCGTGCTCTTCGTCCGGGGCGCGGTACTCGTGCCAGTTTGAGCTCTTGATCGCCGTCAGCGCCTTGTTGTAGGCAGGGGCGCCGTTGGCAAACGAGATGATCCAATCCTGGATCAGGTAGCGCTCCGGGTCGGGCTGTACATCGACCGTCACGTCCTCGTAGAGCGTCGCCTTGCGCCCCTTGGGCGTGTAGTAGTTGTACTGCCGGCTATCCCAGCCAACAAATATGGCCGAACCGGCTGCTCCCGATTGCTTCTCCATAGTGGCTCGTTCCTTCTGGCTAGGCGCGGAAGTTGATCACGCCGGGCGATGTACCGGATCGCTGGAGTAAACCATCCTCGCTGATTGGTTGCTCCTTTCTCTGATCACGCTGGCGGTGAGCGCCCGCCGCATCCTTTCCTCAACGCACGGCCTGGGTGAAGCGATCAACATGGATACGCTCCGGCCGGACCCGGTTGCGCTCGAGCACCGGGAGGGTGGCGTCGATCATCGGGGGCGGGCCACAGAGATAGGCCTCGACCTCCCCGGTCTGCATGCCCTCCTCGAAGTAGCGCCCTAACACCTCGTGGATGTAACCCTGCTCGCCCTCCCAGGGGGCGCCTGGCTCAAGCTGGGAAAGGGCTGGCACAAAGCGGATGTTGGGGCGCTGCGCCTGGATGGCGGCGAGCTGGTCGAGGTAGAACAGGTCACGCTCGGTGCGTGCGCCGTAGAAGAAGATCACCGGGCGACGCCGGTCGCCATGCTCAAGATGATCGGCAAGAATAGACCAGAGCGGTGCCATGCCGGAGCCACCACCCACCAGGATCATCAGCCCGCCGGCATCGTCGCGGCGGAAGCAGGTGCCGTAGGGGCCGGTGAGTGTCAGGGGGTCGCCGGGCCTGAGCCGATCGCGCAGCAGCGAGGAGAAGGCTCCGTCGGGGTATACCTTGATGATAAACTCCAACGCCCGTTGCTCGCTGGGCGGGTTGGCCATGGAGAATGACCGCGTTATGCCCTGGCCGGGGATGCTGATGTCAACATACTGCCCGGCGCGAAAGCGAAGTGGCTGCTCCACCAGCACCGTGAGTCGCCGGATGTCGTGGGTCAACGGCTCGATCGCGCTGATCCGAGCACTGTAGTCCTTCACAGGGAGTGAGTTGAGCAGCAGATCTTCGTCGTAGTTCAGCAGCTCCACCACCAGATCGCTATAGGCCTGGGTGCGGCAGAGCAGCACATAGTCCTGCGTGCGCTCATAGTCGGGCAGGGCGAAGGTGGAGTACTTCAGGAGCTCGATGTCGCCTTCCAAGAGGATCGACTTGCAGCTGGAGCACTGCCCCTCCTTACAGCCGTGCATCAGCATGATGCCCTGGCGGAAGGCGGCGCTGAGGACCAACTCGCCCTCTTCGACCTCCATCTCAACCCCAACCGGCTCAAAGCGAACGGTGTAGGTCTTTTTTCCTGCAGCCATGGCTAGGACCCGTCTCGCGTGGTGATGGCCCCGCGCTGGATGTGCCGCACGACGAAGCCCCCCCTCTCCACGCTGCGGGAGAGGGGAGAGGGGGGGCGGTGCTCCCTAGATCCGCTTGATCGTGAAGCCCTTTTTGTACTCCGCGATGTGCTTCTCGCGGGCCTCGGGGGTCATGGCTCGCAGATCGAGCAGCGGGCTGCGCAGCTCGAAGCCCCTCACATGCTCCAGCTTCCACATCTTGCTGTCGTCCATGTGCAGGTGGGGCTGCGGAATCAGGGTCTTGCCGTCGCTGCGAACGAAGCCCAGATCTTTGATGCAGTCAGCCAGATCCCAGCCGTGGTAGATCGTCTCCCACTGGCGCTTGCCGCTGAAGCGACCCATGGCCGGGGTGGGGCGACCCTCGTACTCGGCGGCGAAGGCGTACTTGTGAGTCCAGCGGCAGAGATCGGAGCAGTAGGTGTAGAGCTCACCATCCACGGTATCGACGACAAAGTCCTCGCGGATGAGACAGGGAACCATGCAGCTCCAGCAGCGGTGCGGGTAGACATAGCCGGTGTCGACCCAGAGGCTGGGCGGGTTGTTGGGCAGGCTGAGGTCGCGGTAGTTCTCCCAGTAGGCGCCGAACTTGGCGTACCAGCCCGGGTACTTGGCCTCGAACCACTCAAAATCGGCCTCGGTCATGCCATCGATGCGCCAGAAGTTCACTGGCCAGCCTGCTGAGAAGAACTGGGCCGTGTAGTGAACATAATCCTTCTTGACGATCCGGTCCCAGGCCGCCTCGACATCGTCGTGGTGGATCTTGATGCCGTACTTCTCAAGCGGCAGCATGTAGCTGCGGTAGTAGTCGTTGTAGATCCAGCGGTGCCACAGCTCCGCGTAGGACTCCTTGCCCTTGTCGCGGTTCTTGGTGCCGTACTCAACGAAGGTGCCGATGGCGGCATCGACAATGGCGTGGTTCTGCCAGAATGCGTAGCGCAGGTCGCGCTCCAGCAGCAAGTGGTTATCGGGGTTGTCCAGGATGGACATGAGGATGGCGTGGCCGTTGCCGATGTGCCGCGACTCATCCGACTGCACCGAGAGGAAGACCGTCGGCAGTGCGTAGTCGCCGTTGCGGGCGGCCTCGGAGGGCATGGCCACGAAGAGGGTGTTGGTGTAGGCCGTCTCGGCCACTACCGTGAGGTAGATGTTGGCGGCGGTGATCGCGTCGCCGGTGATAAAGCCCTCGGCGAACTGTCGGCCGATGGTGGTGGCGTAGCACTTGCCGAAGGCCATCTCGGTGATGTCGAAGCCCGTCGGGTCGACGTAGTTCTCCATGTACCACTTCTTGAGATTCATCTGAATCGTGGAGTGGCGGAGCTCGTCGATCATCTGGGTAGCGAAGCCGGTCTGCAGATTGTCGCCCGGCACGACATGGCTGAGCATGGCCATCGAGCGAGCCGCCGAGATCTCGGGGAAGGGGATGATGGCGAGGAAGAGTTTCATCCACTCGATCCAGCGCGGCTCGACGTTGCGGAACATGTCGCCACGGAGACCGGCGTCCAGGGCTCCGAAGACGCGGTTGTCCTTCTCGTCTTGCATCGGGAAGTAGGAGCGCAGCACCTGCCGCATCGGATCCTTGGGGATCTTGTTGAGGACGTAGTCGGTGGGGTACTTCACCAGCGCCTGTACGTACGTGGGAGTCCAGCCGAGATCGCCAATCCGGCGCGAGGCCTCAGCGTTGCTGATCTTCTTCTGCTTGGTGATCTTGGACAGTGTGGTTGCCGCCATGGTAACACTCCTCCTTGAGGTTCGCTGTGCTGTCACCCATTCCAGCCAGAGCGGCCTCCTGCCTGCTCCAGGGCATCGGCCACCGACCTGAGGACTGCGATCCATCCAGCTTCTGGTGTATACGTCTGGTGAGCTCCTTTCCGGCGTGCATTCGTACGGAGGCTGTTGCTCCATCGCCCCGCAGGGTTGGCACAGCGTTCTCTCAGGCACAATGCGCCTGGACCGCGCTGCCGCTCGCGGCAGCGCGGCTTGGCGTATCAACTGCGGGCGTGAATGGTTGGAGTATAGCGGGCTAGCGTTTGTGGAGCGTTTGTCGGACGGGGAGTCCTGGAGGAGTCTGGGGGGCGCTTGCCGCCCGGGAGTTCAGGCGACAGGTGGCACACGACCGAGATCTTGCTGGAGGGCGAGCACGCTGATTAGCGCGCTACGTCCCCACCTTCCTGGGCGAGCACGGCCTCCAGTTCGGCGCGCGTCGTGAGTACGCGGTCGCCGTGTTGGGAGAGCGCGATCGCGGCCAGGGCCACGCCCCGGCGCAGGCCCTCCAGCGGGTCGCCATCGAGGAGCCCATCAAGGACCCCGGCGGCAAATGCATCGCCGCTGCCGATCCGGTCCACGATCTGCACGGGGAGGGCGGGCTGCTCGTGAAAGGTGTCGCCCGCGAGCAGGGCCGCGCCGCGCTCGCCGAAGGTGCAGTAGATCGCCCGGGCGCCGCTGAGTGCCCGGAGCCCGGCCATTTGCTCGCCGGCCCCCCCCGCGCAGCCGAAGAGCAGGCTGGCATCGGCGCCCTTGCAGAAGAGGACATCGGCCTGGGCGATGAGTGGTCGGAGCCGCTCGCCGGCCTCGGCGGCGCCCCAGAGCCGGGCACGGAAGTTGACGTCGAAGCTCACGACGACCCTGGCGGCGCGGGCCCGGCGCATCGCCTCGGCCACCACGTTGTAGCAGCCCGCGCCCAGCGCCGCAGTGATGCCCGTCAGGTGCAGGATGCGCGTGTCGAGCAGGTAATCCCAATCCACATCGCCGGGCGTCATGCGGGCCGCCGCCGAGTCCGCCCGGTCGTAGATCACCTGGGAGGCGCGTGGGGCACTGGCGAGTTCGATGAAGTAGGTCCCGATCCGCTCGCCGGGTACCGCGCGTACGGCCGTCACGTCAACGCCGTCTGCCCGCAGGGTGCGCAGCACGGCGCGGCCCAGGGCATTGTCGGGCAGGCGGCTCACCCAGCCGGTGCGGCGTCCGAGCCGGCTGAGGGCGGTGACGACGTTGCTCTCGGCGCCGCCGATCTCAATGTCGAGCGTGCGAGCCTCGTCGAGGCGGCGACCAACCGGCACACTGAGGCGCAGCATCGTCTCGCCGAGGGTGGTCACATCGAAGTGGGCGCTCACGGGTGCCACCCCATCGGGCCAGTGGGGAAGATCACGCAGGCGGCGCCCGGCAGCGCCGCGTGGGCAACGGGCTCGCCCAGGGCCGTGGCTCCGCCGAGCACGGGCAGCACGGCGAGTTGGCCGCTGTGCTGGTTCGCCACCACGAGGAAGCGGCCGTCGGGACTGAGGGCGAAATTGCGCGGCCAGTCGCCGCCGCAGGGCCGAATGGCGAGTGGGCTCAGGGCACCGCCAGGACCCACGGCGAAGACGGCGATGCTGTTGTGGCCACGGTTGGAGACGTAGAGGCGCGATCCGGCGGCATCAAGGTGAAGATCGGCCACCTGGTTGTGCGGAGCCCCGGGCGGGAGGGTGCTCAGGTAGCCGAACTCGGTGAGTCTGCCGGTGGCCGGGTCGAAGGTGAAGCTGCTCACCGTGCTGTCGAGCTCGTTGGCGACGTAGAGCAGGCGCCCACTCGGGTGCCAGGCCATATGCCGTGGCCCGGCTCCGGAGTGCACCGCTGCCTCGCCGTGGGGCAGCAGCGCGGCGCCTGCCGCATCCACCTGGTAGACCATCAGCCGGTCGATGCCCAGGTCGGCCACGATCGCGAACCGGCCATCGGGCGAGAAGATGGTCGCGTGGGCGTGTGGCGCCTCCTGGCGCTCGGGGTGCGGCCCCGAGCCCTGGTGGCGCACCACGGGCCCGGGTGCGCCGAGGCCCCCATCGGGCATGCGCGGGATCAGGCGGGCGCTGCCCGAACCATAGTTCGCCACGGCGATCAGGGTGGCCGCCGGGTTGAGGGCGAGGTGGCAGGGCCAGTCACCGCCGCCAGGCTGGCGGCCGAGCTCGGTAGCCTGGCCGGGCGCTGGCCCGAGGCGCAGGGCCACCACCACGCCGTCACCCGTCTCGCTCGCAACGTAGAGCTCACCCGCCGGACCGGCGACGAGGAAGGAGGGGCTGGCGATCCCGGCCAGGGCACCGTGAGGGGTGAGCGCACCTGTCGCGCTATCCATCAGAAAGCCGTGGATGCCGGGCTGATCGGCTTCGGTGTAGCCGCTCGCCAGGAGCAGCTGTGGCGGGGGTGTCATGGACGTGCTCCTTCAGACCTGCAGAACACACTCACCAGTTTGTGACCGAGCCATCGCGGCGCCGGTAGTGGGGCGCCTCCCAGAACTGCCAACTCTGCGCGGTTGCCCGCTCCAGGTCGAGCTCCACGCCGAGGCCGGGGGTGTCTGGCACCGGGAAGCTCGTGCCCACCAGCCGCGGCTGCACGGGGAAGAGCAACTCCGCCTCGTCCACGCCAGCCTGGCCGTAGTACAGGTTCTCACTCTGGCTCACACGTACCTCGAGCCAGGCGAAGTTGGGCACCGCTGCGGCCAGATGGATGCTCGCCGCCGTGCAGACCGGGCCGAGCGGATTGTGGGGCATCAGATCGATATAATGGGCCTCGGCCCATCCGGCAACCTTCATCGCCTCGGTGAAGCCGCCCACATTGCAGATATCCACCCGCGCGAAGTCGGTCAGGTGGCGCTCGATGTAGGGCAGAAACTGCCATTTGCTGGCGAACTCCTCGCCCACCGCGAAGGGCACTGGCGTGAGCTTGCGCAGGGCCTCGTAGGCCTCGGGCGTCTCATCGCGGATCGGCTCCTCGATGAAATCGAGCGTCCCGGCGGGCATGCGCTGGCAGAACGAGGCCGTCTCGGCGATACTGAGCCGGTGGTGGTAGTCGATGCCGAGGGTCAGTTCCTCGCCCAGTTCCTCACGGATGCGCGTGAGCCAGCGGGCGGTATAGCCGATGCTCTCGCGGGGCTCGAAGATCATCGGGTCGGCATCGGGGCGTGGCGAGAGTGTGCCGGTGCGGATCACCCGCCAGCCGTGCTCCCAGAGCAGCCGCGCGCTCTCCAGCAGCGCCTCGCCGCTCCCTCCAGAGGCCGTAGCGAAGCAGGGGATCGTCTCGCGCTGTTTGCCGCCGAGCAGTTGGTAGACCGGGACACCCAGGGCTTTGCCGGCGATATCGTACAGGGCGATATCGATCGCGCTCTGGGCGGCGAGCAGTACTCGCCCGCCCTCGAAATACTGGCTGCGGTAGAGCTCCTGCCAGATCCGGCCGCGCTGTAGCGGGTCCTGGCCGATCAGGAACTCGCGAAAGTGGCGCAGGGCGCCAACAACGGCCAGCTCGCGCCCACTCAAGCCAGACTCGCCAAGCCCGCTGATGCCCTCGTCGGTCTCGACGAGCACCACCAGCTGGTTGCGGGTGCCCACCCAGACGGGGAGCGGTTTGATGTCGATGATCTTCACGGGTTACTCCTCGTCATGGCGCCAGCCGAGCACGCGCTCGGCCCGGCCGCAGTCGAAGAAGGCGGCGAAGCCGGGCAGCTCGCCGCGGATGGGGGTGTCGGGGTAATAGCGGCGGGCGAGCTCCAGGGAGGGTTCGGCGGCCACCGTGGTCGGGGCGACGATCAAACAGGCCTGGTGGCCGGTGAAGTCAGCGCTGACGGCCAGCAGGCAAGCGCGGCAGGCCGCCTCCAGCCCGGTGTAGGCCCAGAGATGGCGCCGGGCCAC
Source organism: Chloroflexi bacterium OHK40 (assembly GCA_004367505.1). GTDB lineage: Bacteria > Chloroflexota > Chloroflexia > Chloroflexales > Chloroflexaceae > OHK40. Next base: position 45,211 of record SFCB01000095.1, read on the forward strand.
CTCGGGGTTCGCGGCGGTGACCGCGAGCGCCCGCTCGCGGCTCTCGAGCAGCCAGTGGAAGCGCAGGCTCGCAATGCGCATGCGCTCGAAGCGCCGGGCGAAGGCGTCGGCCTGCTGTTCGAGTACCCACTTGGAGAGGGAATAGGGGTCCTCCGTATAGCTCGGGTGGGCCTCATCGACGGGGAAGTAGTCGAAGCGCGGGGCCCGGCTGAAGGCGGCGCCGATGGCATTAATCGAGGAGGCCAGGCAGACGCGATCAATCCCGAGCGTGCTGGCGGCGCTCAGCACGTGGTAGCTGCCGGCGGTATTATTGACGTACACCTCCGTATCGGGGTGGTGCAGCGGCGAGCGGTGGGCGGCCAGGTGAATCACGGCGTCGCAGCCGCGCAGCGCGGCCACCGTGGCGCCGAAGTCCCGTACGTCGGCCACCAGGTAGCTCACCCCGGGGCGCAGCTCGCCAGCAGGGGGCAGGCCGCGATCAATGCTCACCACACGGTAGTCGCGCGCCGCCAGATAGGCGACAAGGGAGCGGCCCAACTCGCCGCCGCCCCCGGTGACTGCGATCCGCATTGAATCCTCCATCGTTCCCTATCGTGAGGCGTGCCGGCCTGCCGGGAAGGCTGGCACGTAGCGGTCACGCCTCGCTTCGCTCCCCGGATTCCTGGCTGCGGGACTCAATCGCCAGGACACTTTCGACCATATCGTTCATGTGGGCCAGCATAATCAGGCGGGCCTGGGCGGCGCTGCGGTTGCCGATCGCCTCGGCGATCAGCAGGTGGTAGCGCACGGTGCGGTTCGTCAGGCTTGGCTCCATCGCGACACGCCGCCGGCTTTGCAGCAGCAGATCGCCGACGCTCGCCATCATCCCCTCGAGGATGGGATTGTGGGCCGCCTGGGCGATGAGACGATGGAAGCGCAGATCGGATTCGACGAAGGTCGAACCGCTGCGCGACTCGCGCTCCATCTGCTGGGCGAGCGCCCCGATCTCCTGGAGCTCCGCCTCGCTGCCGCGCTCGGCCGCCAGTGCGGCGAGCTCGGGCTCGAGCAGGCGTCGGGCCTCGGCCAGCGCAACGAAGATACCACGGCCGGCATCGTCGAAGTGGGTAGCAAGCTGCGGGCTAGCGCGCTCACCAGACACAAAGACCCCTCGGCCGTGCTCAATGCGCACCATCCCTGCCGACTCGAGCGAGCGCAGGGCCTCGCGCACCGAGCCAGCGCTGGCGCCCATACGCAGCGCCAGCTGGCTGATGCTCGGGAGGCGCTCGCCAGGCAGCCATTCACCGGCGCGGATGCGCTGCATCAGGTCGTCGGAGAGGGTCTGAAATACGCGGGCTCCCGGTGGGGCGCGGCGCACGAGCGTCTTTTCCATACCGTCCATCGTCCTCGTAGCTCCGGTCGGTAGCGGTGGGTTGGGGGGCGCGCCTAGCCGAAGCGCAACTCCCAGATCACGGATTCGCCATCGAACTCGAGCACATAGAGCCGGTTGTCGATCAGCAGCGCATCGATCGGGTGCCCGAAACCATGGGCGATCCGGGTGGTGCGGGCCTCGTAGTTTTCGCCGCGCCGGGTGAGGGTGAGGTGCAGCAGATCCTGGCCCGTATCGCTCAGTGTCCCACCGGCGGCGCCCCAACTGAGCACCAGCGCGCTCAGGGCCTCGGGACGACCGCGCAGATCGGCGGGCAGCGCCGCATCATCGACGAAGAGCAGCCCGAGCGGCGAGCGATGGGGCGTAAAGGTATGGAGCGGCTCGCCTTCGGCGGCGGCATCGCGCTCGCTCCCGTCGTCGCCCCGGTAGATCGCGGCGGCCGGGCCACGATTGGCCACCGGGTCGGCCATGGCGGCGGGGGCGGGCGGGAAGGTCGGGTCGTCGCGGTAGAGCCCGGCACTGACGGCAAAAAAGTCGGGGTGCAGGCGCCGATCCTCGGCCGGGTTATAGCCGGGGAACTGCTGTGGGTTATCGGTGGTGCCGAAGCGCCAGGGGAAGCCGTAGTGCAGCCCCTCGCGGATCCAGTTCAACTCATCGGGCAGATCCGCGTCGGGGCCATTGTCCACGGCGAAGAGCTCGCCATTGGGCGCGAAGGCGAGATCGTAGGCATTGCGCGTGCCGCGCGCCATCACATAGCCAGCGGCCTCGAGGGCGGCCGCGTCGTTGGGCAGGGTGAGGCCGCTCCCACCGGCGGGCAGGCGGAAGATCGCCGCGGTCAGGGGCACCTCGCGGGCCTCGGGAAAGGCGCCGCCATTCGTCTGCACCTCGCCGTGGTCGGTACGGGAGCCGCTGTTGACATAAACCCATGCCCCATCGGGGCTCACGACGACCCCATTGAAGAGGTGATCGAACTGGGTTCCACTCAGGGGGTAGGGCTCCGTCTCGGCGAGGGTCGCCCAGGTAAAGCCGGCATCCGTGGGGGTGCCACGGCGCACGACGGCCGTATTGGTTGTGCCGCGCACCTGGTTACCAACCACATAGAGCGCCCCGTCGGGGCCAAACGCCATCCCGGTGGGCGCGGCGCCGCCGGTGATCTCGGCGACGCTGGCCACGGGGGCAGTGGCGCCACGCTCAAGGTCGAGCCGCAGCAGGCCCCGCCCGCCATTCAGGACATAGACGGTACCGTCGATCGGGCTGCGGGCCAGGCGGATACTGCCGGCGCCGGCGGTGCCCACCCGGCGCAGTGTGATGTCGTCGCGGAGCAGGGTGGGGCCTCCGGCCACGGGCTGACGCGGCGTGGCAGGGGTCGGGGCGGCGGCGGGGCTTGGGGCGCAGGCCGCGAGGAGCAGCAGCCATGCGGCCAGGCACAGGTAGCAGGATCGCGCGGGCCAGACGTAGCACTGAGGGAAGCGATGGGGCCAGTTGGGCGAGGGGCGCGACATTGCGACTCCTGGTGCGGAAGGCGGGAGCAAAGTTGGCCGATCGCCCATGCCGGCAGTGACGCTCGCCACCGCCCGGCCAGAGAGATCGAATGACTTCGTTGTCAGAACGGAGTTGACACGGCTGTCAAGGTCGTCTAGAATTGTAGCACCCCACAAAGGAAAAGGCAACGGGATACCAACCAGGGAGGTGCCATCGCCAAAGACAGTCATTTGATCACTGTCCGCACATGGTTGTGCCTGGCCGCCCACTGGCCGCTTGCGGAAACCCTCGCCGTCGTTGTCGCCCGAGGGGCCGCACACTGTCGAAGGAGACACGCCCCGTGACAAGACTCAAACTCCTCACCGCGCTGGTTGCCTGCATCTTGGTGCTGGCCGCATGTGGTGGCGCTCCCCCCGCCGCAGCCCCGACAACGGCCCCCGAACCCACACAGGCTTCTCAGGCCCCCGAGGCCACTGCCGCTCCGGCTGAGCCGGCAGCCACCGCAACCGCCGCTCCGATCTCGACGGGCCCGCTGGCCGAAGTGCCGCGCAACCGCACCCTCATCCTGGGCTGGTCAATCACCTCGCCGATCGGGGTCACCAACCCCTGGGCCGTGCCCGGCTACACCCACCAGGAGGGCAACGTCTTCATGTGGGAGCCGCTGATGTACTACGGGATCTTTTCTGATCAGTACATCCCCTGGCTCGCCGAGAGCATGGAGTACACCAACGACGACTTCACCGCTCTCGAGATCAAGCTCAACCCCGCCGCCCGCTGGAGCGACGGCGAGCCGGTCACCTCGGAGGACGTGGTCTACACCTTCGAGGGGCAGATGACCAACGACAAGCTGCCCTACCACGCCTCCTTCGATCAGTTCGTCGAGTCGGTCGAGGCCGTCGATGATCTGACCGTCAACGTGACCTTCAAGATCCCGGCGCCGCGCTTCAAGTTCGAGGTGCTGACGCTCAAGTTCGACACGGGCATCCCGATCGTGCCTGAGCACGCGCTCTCGGCCCAGCCCGATGTGAATGCCTACCCTGGCGGCACCGAGATTCCCCACTCCGGCCCCTACAAGCTCGTCGCCTGGGATGCGAACCAGAAGATCTACGACCTGCGGCCCGACTGGTGGGCCGTCGAGGCCGGGGTGAGCCCTAAGCCCGAGGTCGAGCGGATCGTGATCTTCAACATCGGCGGCCAGGTGGGCCAGAACATGGACACCGTGGTGCAGCGTCTGGTGAACAACGAGTTCGACTCGATCCTCGATGTGCGCAGCTCGGTCGCGGCCAACATCCTCGCCAACAACCCGGCTGTCACTACCCACACCGGGAACAATCCGCCCTACGGCTATCTGGACTGGTGGCCCAACTCGCTGTGGGTGAACACGCAGCTGGAGCCCTATAGCGACCCGAACGTGCGCAAGGCGATCAGCCTGGCGATCGACCGCGATACGATCGACGAGATCATCTACGAGGGCGCCCAGATCACGACGATCTTCCCCTTCCCGCTCTACCCCGGCCTGCAGGCCTTCGTCGATACGCCCGAGGTGCAGGCGCTCATCCAGGAGTACAATCCGCGCGAGTTCAACCCGGAGAAGAGCGCCGAGTTGATGACGGCTGCCGGCTTCACACAGAACGGCGATGGCCTCTGGGAGAAGGATGGCGCCACCGTCAATATGACCATCCACGGCTTTGAGGGGATCCATAGCGATATCGTGCCCGTGCTCGTGGAGATGCTGCGCAACGCCGGCTTCGATGCCAGCATCAACTTCGGCACCGACGCCTACCAGAACATGGCCGACGGCAAGCCCGGCGCCTATATGTTCGGCCACGGCGCCAGCCTGCTGGACCCCTACGCCGCCTTCGAGCTCTTCCACAGCCGCTACAGCGCGGCGGTAGGTACCTCGGCCGGCAACAACCGCTTCTCGCGCTACAACAACCCCGAGTACGACGCCATCCTCGATCAGATGGCGCCGCTCTCCGCCGAGGACCCGCGCTTCCAGGAACTGGCCGTGCAGGCGCTGGAGATCTACTGGCGCGATCAGATCGATATCCCGATTATCCAGTGGCTCCACCGCATCCCCTACAACCAGACGTACTGGACCAACTGGCCCACCGCCGATAACCTGGCGGGTGGAACCAATGGCGCCTTCTGGGCTCACACCGGGCTGATCGTCGTCACCCAGCTCAAGGCCACGCAGTAACTGGTTCGGAGGCGTGTTGCGTGTCGCGCTCACCGCGCCGCCTGGCGCACGAGCAGTGGGCACGCAACACCCACTCCCCGACGCAAAGGTGCGCCGAAATGAAACCTGTCTTTCTGATCAAGCGTTTCTTGTTCCTGATCCTGGTGATCTGGTCCGCCGCGACAATCACCTTCTTCATCCCGCGCCTCTCCCCCCGCAATCCGATCCGTGAGCGCTTCGTGGAGCTCGCCCGTATGGGCGGCTTCTCCCCGGCTGATCTGGAGCAGATCGTGGCCTCCTACAGCCAGCGCTTTGGCCTCGATAAGCCGCTCTATCAGCAGTATTTCGACTATATGAGCGCCGTCTTTCGCTTCGATTTCGGCGTCTCGCTCAATAAGTTTCCCAAAACGACGGTCGAGTTGATCATGGAGGCGCTGCCCTGGACGATCGGGCTGCTGCTCGCTACCACGATCATCGCCTTTGTGCTTGGCAATCTGCTCGGGGCCGTGGCGGCCTGGCCCAAGGCGCCCAACTGGTTGCGCGCTACCGCCACGCCCTTCGTGCTGCTAATGGGGGTGCCGCCGGTGATCATGGGGGTGCTGCTGCTCTTCTTCATCGGCTTCCGCCTCAAGCTGCTGCCCCTTGGGGGGGCCTATTCGATCGGCACGGTGCCGACCTTTACCCTCGAGTTCGTGCTCGATGCGGCCCGCCACCAGATCTTGCCCGCCCTCGCCCTGATCCTCGGCTCGGTGGGTGGCTGGGTGCTCTCCATGCGCGGGATGGGTGTGACGATCCAGGGGGAAGACTACGTCACCTTCGCCGAGCATAAGGGCCTCGGCCCCTTTACGATCTTCCGTGACTATTACCTGCGCAACGCGTTGCTGCCCCAGGCCACCGGCCTCGTGCTCGCCCTCGGCGCCGTGGTGACCAACGGGATCGTCGTAGAGTCGATCTTCGGGTTGCCTGGCGTGGGCCGCGTGCTCGACCAGGCCATCCGCTCCAATGACTTCATCGTGATCTACGGGATCGTGCTCTTCATTACGATTGCGGTCGCCACCCTGATGGTGGCGGTCGAGTTGCTCTATCCGCTGCTCGACCCGCGCATCAAGCTGGATTAGGACAGCCATGGCAACTGTAACTGCCGTCCCCCAACCCCAGTTCCGGCAGCCAGGTCGGGCCAGGCTGCTGATCGGCTACCTGCGCCGCAACCTGAGCCTGCTGATCGGCCTGGTGATGCTGGCCGGGCTGGTACTCTTTACGCTGATTGGCTTGCTGACGATCGACCCGAAGGACGCCTACCCGCTCTCGGTGCCGACCCGCCGGCCACCCAGCCTGGAGTACCCCTTCGGCACCGACTTCTTTGGCCGCGATCTCTACGCTGCGATGGTAGTGGGCCTCTGGCAGACGGCCCTGATCGGGGTGCTCGCCGGGGCCATCGGCACGTTCATCGGCACCGTGCTGGGTTTCGTCTCGGCCTATTTCGGCGGCTGGGTGGACAACACGATCAAGGGGATCTGCCAGATCCTCACGCCCATCCCCGTGCTGCTCATCCAGATCGTGATCGCGGGCTCGCTCGATAAACGCTATGTGACGATCTACACCATGGCGCTGATTGTGGTGCTGCTGGCGTGGATGGGTCCCACGCTGGTGATCCGCTCCCAGGTGCTCTCCATGAAGGAGCGCCAGTTTGTGGCAGTGGCCAAGCTCTCCGGGGTGAGCGAGTGGGAGATTATCTTCAAAGAGATCTTGCCCAATCTGCTGCCCTTTATCGCGGCCGCGTTTGTTGCTCAGGTCTTCTCGGCGATGATCGCCTCGTTCTACCTGGCTGTGCTCGGCCTTGGCCCGCTGCGTGAGCCCCTGCTCGGCAACATCATCTGGGCCGCTCAGTCCCAGGGCGCGTTCTTCAACGGCTGGTGGTGGTGGCCGATCATCCCGTCGGTCGCGATCGTGCTCATCCTCGGCTCCCTGGCCCTGATCAATATGGGCCTCGATGAGCTCGCAAACCCGCGCGTGCGGCGAACGGAGTAGCAGCTATGCCGCCTGTCCTGCAAGTGCGCGATCTCCAGGTGACGTACTACACCGACTCCGGGCGCGCCCGGGCCCTCGATGGGGTGAGCCTGGATCTGAACCCGGGCGAGAAGCTCGGTCTGGTGGGTGAGTCGGGTTCGGGCAAGAGCACCATGGCGCTGGCCATGATGCGCATGATTAAGCCGCCTGGCCGGATCGAGGGCGGCAAGGTGGTGGTCGGGGGGACGGATCTGACGGCACTTAGCGAGGAGGCGATGCGTAAGGCGCGCCTGAGCAAGATCGCCTACATCCCCCAGGGGGCAATGAACTCGCTCAACCCCGTCATCCGGATCGGCGCCCAGATGATGGACGCCATCCGCGCCCATAACCCCGAAGAGCCCCGGGCAGAGGCCGAGGAGCGGTGCATGCGCGCGCTCGAGTCGGTGGATCTGAAGCGCAGCGTGTTCAAAATGTACGCCCACGAGCTTTCGGGCGGCATGAAGCAGCGCGTCTGTATCGCCATCGGCATCCTGCTGCGCCCCCAGGTGATCATCGCCGATGAGCCCACCAGCGCCCTGGATGTGGTGACCCAGCGCCAGGTGATGGAGACGATCGACCGTATTCAGCACGAGCTCGGCTGCGCGATCATCCTGATCGGCCACGATATGGGCCTGATGGCGCAGTTCGTCGATAAGGTGGCGGTGATGTACGCCGGGCGCCTGGTCGAGGTGAGCCGCGTGCGCGATATGTTCACCGACCCCAAACATCCCTATGCCCAGGCGCTCATCCGCAGCCTGCCCAGCCTGGAGAATAAGGGCGTGTTTCAGGGGATTCCCGGCCTGGCGCCCTCGCTGCTGCGGCTCCCCAGTGGTTGCGCCTACCACCCCCGCTGCCAGCACGCGATGGAGATCTGCTCGCGGGCGGTGCCGCCCCTGGAGACGATCAACGGCAGCCGCCAGGTGGCCTGCCACCTCTATGTGGAGAAGGATCTGTACGCCGAGAAGGCCTGAGACCGGCCCGGGCGGCGGCGCGCTTCGCCTGCACGATCCGCCCCGTGCCCAGCTCAGCCGGCTGGAGATATACGTACTATGGCGCCTCTGCTCGAACTGCGCAACGTCACGAAGGTCTACTCGCGCGGCCTGATCCACCGAACCTCCACCACCGCCCTGGAGAATGTCTCCCTGACCCTCGATGAGCACGAGCCCACGATCCTGACGGTGGCGGGCGAGAGCGGCAGCGGCAAGACGACGCTGGCGATGCTGCTGCTCGGCTTTATCGCGCCATCGTCTGGCCAGATCCTCTACAAGGGTAAAGATATCAGCACCCTTACCGGCGCGGAGCGGCTCGCCTTCCGGCGCGAGGTGCAGGCGGTGTTTCAGGACCCCTTCGCCGTCTTTAATCCGTTCTATACGGTTGATCACCTGCTCTCGGTGCCGATCGAGAAGTTCAAGCTGGCGAAGTCCAAGGCTGAGGCCCGCGACAAAATGTACGAGGCCCTCACGGCCGTTGGCCTGCGCCCCGAGGATATCCTCGGTCGCTTCCCCCATCAGCTCTCCGGTGGCCAGCGCCAGCGCATCAATGTGGCCCGCGCCCTCGTGCTGCGGCCGCGCCTGCTGGTGGCCGATGAGCCCGTCTCGATGGTCGATGCCTCGCTGCGCGCCAATATCCTGGAGACGCTTCGCTCGCTGCAACGCGATTACGGCGTCTCGATCATCTATATCACCCACGACCTTACCACCGCTTACCATATCGCCCGCTCGATTATTGTGCTCTACCGTGGCGGTGTGATGGAGGCAGGAGATGTGGATGCGGTGATCAAGCACCCCCAGCATCCCTATACGCGCCTGCTGATCGACTCGATCCCCTGGCCTGATCTTGACCGGCGCTGGGGCGAGACGGAGATCAAGGCCCGCGAGGCTGAGGATGGGAGTGTGGGTACGGGTTGTCGCTTCGCCCCGCGCTGCCCCTTTGTGATGGAGCAGTGCAAGAATCCGCCGCCCCTGTTTCAGGTTGGCCCCCACCAGACGGCCTCCTGCTTCCTGTACGCCACGAAGCCTGAACTGGAGCCCGAGCGGCTCTCGGAGTTGCTGCCAGTGTAGGCGCGCCTGGGCCGCGCGGGGACGCTCCCTGCCCACTGCGCCCGGCTCTGGCAACCTCCCTGCGTATGCGAGGGCCGCAGAAACGGGCCGGGGGAGGGCGCGATGGACGATTCACGCTCCATCGCCGGGGACATGAGCCCCCGGCATGGTGTGGGGTTCCCCGGCGGATGCGAGCGCTTCTGCCCTCCACGCTGCCACGTGCCCCCGAGCCTGCCGATGCCAACCATGATACGTACCAGCCTCACCGTAACCGAGACGATCGTCGAGGGCCTGGCCGCCCTGTGCGTGGATACCGGCCCCCTCGCCCTGACGGTCATTCCCGCCCTCGGCGCCAAGATCGCCAGCCTGCGCGATACCCGCAGCGGCCGCGAGTGGCTCTGGCGTCACCCCCGCCTGCCCTACCGCCGCCTGCCCCACGGCAGTTCGTACGTGCGTGAGGCCGACACCGGCGGGTGGGACGAGTGCTTCCCCAGTGTTTCCGCCTGTGCCTACCCTGCCCCTCCGTGGGCCGGCGCGCCCATCCAGGATCACGGTGAGCTCTGGTCGCAGCCCGCTGAGCTGCGCGTGGAACGCACCGGCGATGGCGTTACCCTGGAGGCGACCTGGCGGGGTGTGGCGCTGCCCTACCGCTTCAGCCGCGCCATGCATCTCGCCGCTGGCTCGGCCAGAATGGCGCTCACCTACCACGTCGCGAGCCTGGCCGACGCGCCGATGCCCTTCATCTGGTCGGCCCACCCGCTGATCGCCATCGAGCCCGCCATGGCCCTGCACGTTCCGCCAGACGCCCGCTTCCATTGCGAGTTGGCCCGGCCAGATGGCCTGCTCCCCGCGCGCTCCGGCCTGCCGTTCCCGCCCCCCGCCACCCTGCACGGCGCCCCGCTCAATCTGGCACGTCTGCCGGGGCCTGAGGCCGCCGTGGCAATCAAGCTCTGGAGCGAGCCACTCGCCGAGGGCTGGGCCCGGATCGCCGCGTCTGATGGCGCGCTCCATCTGCGCTGGGATGTGGCCGAGCTCCCACAGCTGGCCCTCTGGCTGAACCTCGGCAACGATGCCGCCGATGGCGGCTCGCCCTACTACAACCTCGGCCTCGAGCCCTGCATCGGCGCGCAGGACTCGCTCGCCGAGGCCGTGATGGTCTATCGCCGGCACGCAACCCTGGCCGCCCGGGGAAGCAAGGCGTGGCGGCTAGAGGTGGAGCTTGAGCAATGAAGATCACCGGGGTGCATACCTACATCGTGGGGAACGCCTGGAAGAACTGGGTCTTCACCCGTGTGGAGACCGATGCGGGCATCCACGGGATCGGCGAGTGTACCCTCAACGGCTTCGCCAGAACCGTCGAGGCCGCCGTCCATGAACTGAAGGGCTTTGTGCTCGGGCGCGACCCCTTCGACGTAGAGAACCACACCCTGCGGCTCTTTCGCGAGGTCTACTCTGATGGTGGGCAGATCCAGGGTGCCGCCCTCGCCGGTATTGAGTTTGCCTGCTGGGACATCATGGGCAAGGCCCTTGGCCAGCCCGTCTACCGGCTGCTGGGTGGGCGCTGCCATAGTCGTCTGCGGGCCTACGCCAACGGCTGGTATCGCGGCCCACGCACGCCGGAGAGCTTCGCCGAGAAGGCGCGCGAGGTGGTGGCCCGTGGCTATACCGCGCTGAAGTTCGACCCCTTCGGGGCCGCCTGGCGCGTGACCGACCGGAGCGACTTCGCGCTGGCGATTGCGATCATCGCGGCGGTGCGCGAAGCTGTCGGCCCCGAGGTGGATATTCTGATCGAGGGCCACAATCGCTTTAGTGTCCATTCGGCGCTCCAGTTCGCCGAGGCCATGGCACCCTACCAGCCTACCTGGTTCGAGGCCCCGGTGCCGCCCCAGCGCATTAGCCAGATGGTCGAGGTGGCCCGGCGCAGCCCCGTGCCGGTGGCATGTGGCGAGGATTACTACTGCGCCCAGCAGTTCGCCGAGCTCCTCGCCCACGATGCCGTCCATATCATCCAGCTCGAACCTCAGTACCTCGGCCTCACCGCCGCGAAGCAGGTCTGCGGGATGGTGAACGCCAGCAATGGCGTGACGGCGCCTCACAGCGCCCAGGGGCCGCTCTGCTCGCTGGTGTGCGCCCACCTGAACATGGCCACGCCCAACTTCTTCATCCACGAGATCTTCGACGACTTTAATGCCGACTGGAGCCAGCATATCCTTACCAACCCTGTGCGCGTCCAGGACGGCCACATCGAGCTCGCCGAGGGGATCGTGGGCTGGGGGGCCGATCTGAACTACGACGAACTTGCCCGCCACCCCTATAACCCGAACAACTATCTGCCGCTCTTCCGGCCTGGCTGGGAGCGCCGCGAGCCGGTGGAGGCCCAGTGACGCCAGTTGGAGCCGGCTGCTAGTCGGTGGGGGCGCGAGGCGGCTCGACCACCCCGGCACGCCTGGAGAACGATCCGAGGATAACCCGCATGATCAAGATCGCCGAGTACCTCCCGCCCACCCCCACACCACTCTGGCGCCTCGCAAAACAGGCAGGGGTGGACTACGCCGTGGGCGGGTTGCCCATCCCTGCCGACCTGAGCGACTCCGATCGGCCCTGGGATTACCTGCCCCTGCTGCGGATGAAGCAGCGCTACGAGAGCGCTGGCTTTACCCTGAACGTGATCGAGGCCCGCCCGCCCCTCAACCGGGCCAAGCGCGGTCTCCCCGGCGGCGACGAGGAGATCGACACCGTCTGCGCGCTGATCGAGAATATGGGCCGCCTCGGCATTCCCGTCTGGTGCTACGAGTGGATGACGGACTTCAACTGGCTGCGCACCAGCACCAGCACGCCCTCACGGGGTGGTTCGGTCGTCACGAGTTTCGACAATGCCCTGATGCAGGATGCGCCGCCCACCGAGCTCGGCCCGATCAGCGAGGACAAGCTCTGGGAGACGCTCGGGCACTTCTTGCGGCGGGTCGTGCCGGTGGCCGAGAAGGCCGGTGTACGCCTCGCCATGCACCCCGATGATCCGCCCCTCTCGCCGATCCGTGGTGTGGGCCGGATCATGCGCAGCCTGGAGAACTTTCAGCGCCTGCTCGACCTCGTGCCCAGCCCGGTCAGTGGGATCACCATGTGCCAGGGCAACTTCACCCTGATGACCGACGACTTGCCGGCGGCCATCCGCCATTTCGGCCGCCAGGGGAAGATCTTCTTCGTCCACTTCCGCGATGTGCGCGGGACCCCTGAGTGTTTCGAAGAGACATGGCACGACGACGGGAAGACCGATATGCTCGCCTGTATGCGGGCCTACCGCGCGATCGGCTTCGATGGCGTGCTGCGCCCCGACCATGTGCCTACCGTGGAGGGCGACAGCAATGAGCATGCTGGCTACTCCTCCTTCGGACGCCTCTACGCGATTGGCTATATTCGCGGCCTGCGCCAGGCGGTGTACGCCGAGTGACCTGCCGCTGTCTGGATTCGCACATCGTCGTTCGTTATTCGGTGCCAACCCCTATGCACATCGTCATCACCGGAGCCTCGGGCGGAATCGGCCGCGCCGTGGTTAGCCTGGCCCTCGCCGAGGGTCACTCTGTCACCGCTATCGACCGAACGCCGCCCCCCGAGCCCTCGCCGGCCACCTTCGTCGCGCTCGACATGGCCGACTACGAGGGGATCGAGCGCGCCCTGCGCGGCGCCGACGCGCTCATCCACCTGGCGGCCATCCCCTCGCCGGGGCGCCACCCCGACCACGTGGTACACAATAACAATGTGGTGGGTAGCTACAACGCCCTCCGCGCCGCCGCCGAGGTGGGCATCCGCCGGGTCTGCCAGGCATCCTCCGTCAATGCGATCGGCCATTCCTATAGCCGCAACCCTCGCTACGACTACTTTCCGATCGATGAGGCCCACCCCACCTACAACGAGGACCCCTACTCCCTCTCCAAGTGGATCTGCGAGCAGCAGGCCGACTCGATCTGTCGTCGCTACGAGGACATGGCCGTTGCCAGCCTGCGCTTCCACTGGGTGACGCCCGACCCGAGCCTGCCCGCGCAGTACTATACCAGCGACGATCTGGAGGCCCGGCGGGCTCGCCACCTCTGGGCATGGACGAGCCTCGAATCGGCTGCGCGCGCCTGCCTGCTCGGGGTGACAGCCAGCTTCAGCGGCCACGAGCCCCTGTTCATCATCGCGCCCCGAACGGCCGTCGAGACACCCTCCTACGAGCTCGCACAGCGTTACTACCCGGCAGTGCCCATTCGCGGCGACCTGAGTGGCACGACCGCCTTCTTCACCAGTGCCCGGGCCGAGCAGGTGCTCGGCTGGCGCCACCACCCCTGACGAGCCGGGCGCCTCCCGCACCTCCAGAGACCGCCAGCGTGGGCGGAGTGATGCCGGCGCCAGGGCTGGCGCGGAGATCAGCCAGCAGCCAGGCGGCCTCGGGCCAGCGCGAACCGAAGGATGCCAGCGCCAGGACTGGTGCGCAACAACACGCCAGCCGCTCGCCCTTCTCCGGTTCCTGGCTCATGGTTCTCTGGCTCTGGCTCTAGCAGACGAGGATTCTATGCCCATTGACACGACACCACCCAGGCCGGAAGATTTCGTCCAGACTGGCTCGCGGCCCAGCGATCTACGCATTACCGATCTGCGCACCGCCACCGTGGGGTGGAATAACTGGCACTTCACGATCGTGCGCATCGACACCAACCAGGGCCTCAGCGGCTACGGCGAAGTGCGCGACTTCGCGAGCAAGAACTACGCGCTCATGCTCAAGCGGGTGCTGATCGGCGAGAACCCCTGCAATGTCGACCGGCTCTTCCGCAAGATCAAACAGTTCGGTCATCACGGGCGCCAGGCCGGCGGCGTCTGTGGGGTGGAGATGGCCCTGATGGACCTGGCCGGTAAGGCCTACGGCGTGCCGGCCTATGTGCTGGCGGGCGGCAAGTTCCGTGAGCGGATCCGGATGTACTGCGACACCCCCAACGAGCCCACCGGCGAGGCAATGGGCCACCGGCTGAAGGAGCGCATGGGGCGTGGCTTCACCATGCTGAAGATGGACCTGGGCGTCAACCAGTTGATCGCAATCGAGGGCGCCCTCTCCTGGCCCCAGGGGATGCTCCCGGGCGATCCGGAAGATAAGCTGGAGCGGATGCTGAACCACACCACGCTCATGCACCCCTTCACCCACGTGCGGCTCACGCCGAAGGGCATCCGCCTGATCTGCGAGTACGTCGAGGAGGTACGCGCCGTGGTCGGCGACGCCGTGCCGATCGCGGCCGACCACTTTGGCCATATCGGCATCGATGACTGCATCCGCCTCGGGCAGGCACTCGAGCCCTACAACCTGGCCTGGCTCGAAGATCTGGTGCCCTGGCAGTACACCGACCAGTGGGTGCAACTCGAGCGCGCGCTGCAGACCCCCGTCTGCACCGGTGAGGACATCTACCTGCTGGAGAACTTCAAGCCGCTGCTCGACGCCCGTGGCGTGAATGTGATCCACCCCGATCTGGCAACCTCGGGCGGCATCCTGGAGACGAAGCGCATCGGCGACTATGCCCAGGAGCGCGGGGTGAGCATGGCCCTGCACATGGCCGGCACGCCGATCAGCACCATGGCGAGCGTCCACTGCGCCGCCGCCACCGAGAACTTCATCGCCCTGGAGCACCACTTCACCGATGTGCCCTTCTGGAACGACTTCGTCGATGGCTTGCCAAAGCCGATCATCCAGAATGGCTACATCCCCGTGCCCGAAGGGCCCGGCCTGGGCTTCACCCTCAACGAGGAGGTCGTGCGGGAGCACCTGGTGCCCTGGGATCGCGGCTTCTTTGAGCCTACGCCGGAGTGGGATAACGTGCGCAGCCACGACCGCCTCTGGTCGTGAACGCGGGACCCCGACGATCGCAAGGCCAGCAGAGCCTTCCATAACCGCGCGCAGCGCGGAGGAACCTCATGAAGATTACGCGCGTTCGCTCCATTCTCACCGCACCCGACGGTATCGCCCTCGTCGTCGTAAAGGTCGAGACCGACCAGGATGGTCTCTACGGTCTCGGCTGCGCCACCTTCACCCAGCGCCCGACCCTGGTGGCCCGCGCCGTGGAGGAGTACCTCGATCCGCTGCTCGCCGGCCGCGACCCGGCCAATATCGAGGACCTCTGGCGCCTGATGTACCTCAACTCCTACTGGCGCAATGGGCCCGTGCTCAACAATGCCATCAGCGGCGTCGATATGGCCCTCTGGGATATCAAGGGCAAAGTAGCCGGGATGCCGGTCTACGACCTGATCGGCGGAAAGTGCCGTGAGGCCGCGATGGTCTACCGGCACGCCGATGGCCGCGATCCTCAGGAGGTGCTCGAGAACGTCCTGAAGTACCAGGAGCAGGGCGCCCTGGCTGTGCGCTGCCAGATGGGTGGCTATGGCGGCCGGGTAAAGGAGATCACCCGGGCTACTGCCGCCCCCAGCGAGGCGGCCCCACAAGCCACCCACCGGGGCGCCACCCCCGACCGCCCGGCCAGCGCCTTTCCCGGAGCCTACTACGACCCCGACGCCTACGCTCGCTCGGTGGTGGCGCTGTTCGACTACGTGCGCCCCCGGGTGGATGCCGGGCTCTTCCTGCTCCACGATATCCACGAGCGCCTCGCGCCGATCGACTCCATCCGCCTCGCCCGGGCCCTCGAACCCTACCGCCTCTTCTTTCTCGAAGACCCTCTGGCACCCGACCAGATCGAGTGGTTCCGCCGCCTGCGCGAGCAGAGCGCCACCCCGATCGCCATGGGCGAACTGCACATCAACCCGGTCGAGTGGCGCGCCCTGGTGGCCGAGCAACTGATCGACTTTGTGCGCGCTCACCTCTCGGCGATCGGCGGCTTTACCCCCGCCCGGAAACTCGCCGCGCTCTGCGAGGCCTTCGGCGTGCGCACTGCCTGGCACGGCCCCGGCGATGTCTCGCCGATCGGCCATGCCGCGAACCTCCACCTTGATCTCGCGAGCCCCAACTTCGGCATCCAGGAGGTGATCCGCTTCGGCGAGCCCCTCCGTGAGGTCTTCCCCGGCACCCCCGAGCTGCGCGACGGCTACCTCTGGGCCAACGATCAGCCGGGCTGGGGCGTGGACCTCAACGAGGAGCTTGCCGCAAAGTACCCGATCGAGGTCACACCCGTGCTCTGGACCCAGAGCCGCTGGCCCGACGGGACGCTCTGGACGCCCTAGCGTAACGACAGGCTACCAGCAGGGCCGGATCACGCCGGCGCAGGCCGGCTTCGCCGAGCAGAGCCTGCGGCTTCAGCCGCCGGGCGTGCGCTCCCGCCGGGCGTGCGATCCGGCCCCTGCTCCACACGCGCCACCCCTATACCCTCCATCCATCACTGGCCCGCCTGCCTACGGTGGTACGGTCCGTGCTAGATAACCCCGCAACGTCGTCTGGCGACGTCGGGATGGCCGCGCTCCGCCGTGGCTGAACGGCAGCACCAGCGACGAAGCGTGGCTCCCATGCACGGAGCCGCGAACTACCTCGCAAGCAGACCACGGGAGGGCACGGCATGTCGACCCAACTTGAACCAGTTCCGGGCACACAGCACGATCGGCGGGTCGTGGTGCTCAAGGTTGCCCGCAGCTCACGGCCCTCGGCCCTGGCCGGCGCCATTGCCGGCGTCATTCGCGAAGGGGCCATCGCGGAAGTTCAGGCGATCGGGGCTGCCGCCGTCAATCAGGCGGTCAAGGCGATCGCGCTGGCGAGTCGCTACCTCGAGGGCGACGCGATTCAGATCGCCTTCGTCCCGCTCTTCGCCGATGTTGCCATTGGCGGCGAGGAGCGCACCGCCATCCGCCTGGTGGTTAGCCCGCGCGATCCGGCGCTTGCTGTACAGCGCTGACGCTGCCTACCTCCGACTCTGCCCCCGAGGCTCCTGCGAAGGCAACGCCTGGCGCTTCAACCCCTCGCGCGCGAAGCGCGCTCACCCTGGTCCCGACGCCACCCCGGATTCCGCTGCCGGGGTGCGCCCACGGAAGGCCAGCCAGAAGACCAGTGCGCTCAGCGCGGTGATGGCGGTGCTCAGGAGAAAGAGCTCCCGGTAGCCCACCCGGGCAGCCAGGTAGCCCCCGCCAAAAGCCAGAGCGGTAAAGCAGATCCCGGCCGCCATCTCGGTGACGCCCGAGACGAGCGCGCGCCGGGTGGGCGGGACCAACTCCAGGAAATAGACCACCGAGGCGGCGTAGCGGATCCACGAGATGCCGATGACGCTCACGAAGCTGAACCCGGCGGCGCCCCAGTGGGGGATGAGCGCAAGCGGCAGCAAACAGATCGCCGAGGCGATGGTGGAGCCGATCACCACGGCGAAGTTCCCGAAGCGCCCGGTGAGCGCGCTGGTGGCCAGCGCGGCTGGCGCGCCGAGAAGCCGGCCGAGGGCGATGATCACGCCGATCTGGGCGGTGGGCACCTGGAGCTGGGAGTCGAGGTAGACGTTGAAGAAGGTGCTCATGGCGGCGATCCCGGCCACCTGAAGCATGCGCGCAAGGGCGATCAGTGCCAGAAGGCCCCCCACCGAGCCGATTGCGAGCGCGATACCGCCGCGCCCCAACGGCGCCCCTGCGGCGTCGGGGGCCAGTTCAGGGCGCGCTGCGCGCAGCACCAGCATGGCGACCAGCAGGCCAAGACCTGCCACAAACAGGGCGCCCCGGAAGGGGCGAGCCTCCGTGAGGCTCGCCCCGGTAGCTGCGGCGATCAGCGCGGGCAAGAGCCCGCCTGTCAGGCTCCCGGCGAAGGCGGCGAGCGAGAGGAGCGCCGTCTGCAGCGAGAAGACCCGGGTGCGCTGTGTTCCGGCCACAATGCTCATCACGAATGGCGCCGTGTTCACGAAGAAGAGCGCCAGGCCGAGGTAGAGCAGCGCCATCTGGGCGAGCAGCCAGGGCAGGCGGGCCGCCTCTGCCAGCAGGTCGGCCAGGGGCAGGAGCAGACTGCCGGCCAGCATGAGCCCGAGGCCGGCCAGCATGAGCGTGCGACTACTCCAACGATCCCCCAGCAGGCCGGCGGGGAGACTGGCGAGCGCGAAGGAGAGGGTTCCGGCAGCGTTGACGAGCCCGATCAGCTCGGGGCCGAGCCCCAGGCGTACCAGGTAGAGGTTGAGCAGCACCGCGTAGATTCCGCCGTCAACCGCGAAGCCTACCAGGGCGACTGCGGCAAAATACCGCAGCACTGTCGGACTCACCGGGCGGAGCAGCTCTGCATAGCGGCTTGTGGACACCGAGGGTGGGCTCCTCAGGAAGGGTACGCGGGGGTCGCCCTATTATACTACGGGCGCCCCGATTGGCCCCACGACTCGCCGCCTGGCGCGGAGGCCCACACCGCTCCGCTTCGTCTCTAGCCGTGGCGCCTACGGGCCTCCCCAACCTCTACCGGGGCTCGGTAGCGCCTGGAAACACTCTGTCGTGGGCCTGCCAGAGTGCCTCCACACTCACAAAGCGGAAGCCCCGTGGCGCCAGCCGGGCGAGCATTGCATCGGTCAGGCCGGCTACGGGTGGGCCGCCAAGGGCCTCATGCAGCACAATCAGATCCCCTCCGCGGGCCTGTTGGACCACCTGGCGCACCGCGACCGTCTGCGGGATAAGCCAGTGAATGGGTACAAGGCTGCCGAGCACCGGCCGGTAGCCCCATGCGAGCAGCTTGCGCACCAGACCACCGCTCAAGTGGCCGAAGGGCGGCCGCACCGAGCGGATGCGCTCGGGGTCCAGGCCGCCGTGGCGCGCCAGCAGTGCCCGCGTTCGATCGAGCATCGCACGAAGCTCGGTGGGGTGCTCTAGCAAAAAGGAGCGGTGCCGGTAGCCATGGATCATCAACTGGTGCCCGGCACCCACTACCCTTGCCGCCAGATCCGGCCAGGCCTCCACCCGCTCGCCGAGCCATGAGAAGGTCGCCTGGACCTCATACCGCGCCAGTACCTCCAGCAGCGCCGGCGTGTCGCGCGGATGTGGCCCGTCGTCGAAGCTCAGCGCCAGCTCTCGTGAGCCAGGGTCGCCCATCCAGAGGATCGCCGGCGTGCGGCGCTGTGCCGCCAGCGGCGCGCTGCTGAGAATGGTGGCGGCGTAACCCTCCACCAGCTTCACGATCGGGTGCATGCTGTGCATCGTAGCGTAGCGCTCGACCGCTGGCTACCGTTCAGACGTCCAGGTTGCCTGGCCAGAAGGCGGGGCGTCCCTTGGAGCCCCTTCGTTGGAGCACCGTTGGGGCGCTAAGGCATCCCGCCCCAGCGGGCGATCTGCTCGTAGCCCAGCAGGCCGAACTGGATCACCTCGGGCGTGCCCGTGCGGGTCGGGTGGTACTCGATCCTGGCCCGCTCGAAGTACTGCACCCGGATTGTAGCGCCCGTGGCCTCGTCTCGGCGCTCCATGGCTTCGGTGAGCGGCAGACCCATGAGATCAAGCCCACCCGCCTGCTCCCAGGCGGCAAGGAAGGGCGGGCAGCTACGGCGCCCTGTCTCGGGGAAGCGCCGGCACTCGGGTGGATCGTCGGGCTGGATCGGCAGGCTGCGCCAGTCGACGCCCTCGCGCTGGAGGGCCGCCTCCCCCAGCCGCGTGAGCTGCACCTCGTAGGGTGTCCCACTGAGCTCGGGGTAGTGCTCGAAGCGCGCCCGCTCGAAGTACTGCACCGTGCGTGGCCGGCCCGTGCCTGGCTCTGGCTCAATCAGCTCCTCCGTGAGCGGGTAGCCGAACCGTGCCAGACCACCCCGCGCCTCCCAGAAGGCCCGGAAGGCCCCGCCCAGGCTATGGCCTGTCGCCGGGAAGCGGTAGCCGCGCCGGGCCGGTGGGTCATACTCGACATACAGCGGGGTGCCGAGTGCACCAGGGTGGAGGCTCAAGCGCCCCTCGGCGCTGGCGAGTACATAGCGCACCTCGCCGTTCCAGGCTCGCACCAGCGCCTCGCGGCACGCACAGGCAACACTCACGACCGGCGAGGTGGCGCCCGTGCGCCAGAGCACATCTACCCGGCGCCCCATACCGGCATAGCGGTGCCAGTAGAGCCCTTGCTCCCCATTCCGGGCGACCTCCTGCAGCGCCAGCCCGCCGAGCATCTCCGTCATCGTGCGAAAGGCTAGGAACGCCGGCTTGCGCAGGTCGGCCCGGGCGGGATCCAGCGGGTAGGTGCGGCGCAGCAGCCCGTAATGGAACTCGACCTCGCGGGGATCGTATACCGGCCGGTCGTAGGGCGCCGATGGGCGTGTATCGTTGCGCAAGTCGTACCAGAAGACCTTCTCGACGCTCGGGTGGGCGATGGCGTGCAGGTAGGCCCGCACCAGGTAGAAGGCCTGGGTATCCTCGTCCACGCCGGGCCAGCCCCGATTGGTTGACCAGCCGAGCTCGGTGAGCCACACCGGCTTCGGGCCATAGGTGCGCAGGATGCCGTCGAGCCGCTGGAGTTCCTGGGTGAAGGTCAGCGACTGATCGCGGCGCCAGGCGTCGCCCTCGGGCGCATCGGGGCGATAGGGATGGATCGCAATCACATCGACGTGCCGCCAGCCACCGAGCTGGCCGACGCGCTCAAGATAGTCGAAGTAGTCGTAGTGGTGTGGCGAGGGCGGCTCACCCCAGATGCTCGACAGTCCACCCATCACGATCCGCGCCTCCGGATCAGCGGCCAGCGCGGCGGCCCGGCCCACGGCCAGCAGGCGCACGAAGTCGTCGACCGTGTAGAGCCCGCTCTCGTAGCCCGACGCGGCGAGATTAGGCTCGTTCCAGAGCTCCCAGTACTTGATCTGGCCCCGCTCGCGACCGTAGCGGGCTACCGTGTTGTAGACATAATCACCCCAATCATTGATCCACTCATCGGGGTGCGGGTTCTTCCCTTTGAACCAGGCCGGGTTATAATCAAGCAGGCCAAGCATATTGATCCCGGCCGCCGCCTGGGCACCGATCGCCAGATCGTAGTTGTAGCGACCGGTCTCGTCGCCGTCCCAGTCGTAGGGGCCGCCGGGCTGCTGCTGGACGCGGTCCCAGAAGATCTCCTCACGCTGCCACTGGATACCGGCTTCGCGCATGAGGGCGACAGCAGCGGGGATCTCGTCGGCGCGCACGCGGTTGCCGAGCGCGGCCACCACGCCGAAGGGCGAGCCCTTATCGCGCCAGGGAAGCTCCTGGGCGCGGGCCGGAGGGCCGCTCGTCGGCGCGACGACGCCGAGCACGACGATGACGAGCACAGCGATCAGAAGCCGTGAGTGACGGATGGAGAAGCGATCCACCAGAACCAACCCCTCAATCTTGTGGCAGGAGCGCCATTCCAGGCCGGGGAGCACACGCGGTCGGGCGGGGGAGGCACAGCGCTGCAGGACGAAGCCGGCTCCAGGAGGATGTAGCCTGAGGCGGGGCATTCGGCTCCCGTGGGATGCGCCCTCCCGCATGGCCCACGGTGAGAATCCGACGAGATGAGTGCAGTATACGCAACGAGCCTGGCCCGCGGATGAGATTCTGATGACGTTCGGGCGCTCGCGCGAGCGAGCCTATGGAGGCTCCGCATGCACACCCTGGCGGACTTGCGCCCATACCTGATCGGGAAACCAGGCGCATCTGAGGACTACCCCTTCGGGCCGGAGACCATGGTCTTCAAGGTGGCGGGGAAGCTGTTCGCCCTCGTCGGGCTCGATGCGCGCCCACTGCGGCTCTCGCTGAAGTGCGACCCGCTCCAGGCCGAGCAGCTACGCGAGGCGTACGCCGCGATCGGCCTGCCACGCTACCTCGATAAGCGCCACTGGATCACCATCACCCTCGACGGCAGCGTGCCCAACGAGACCGTGCGCGCCCTGGTTGACCAGTCGTACGCGCTGGTGGTCCGGGGCCTCACACGGGCCGCCCGGGCGACCCTTCCTTCGGTTTAAATTGATATACATATTGGAAGGCACATCCACTATGCGCTCGCGGGGGGCCGGACCGCCGGCCCTGCTGCCTTGGGTCATCAGCTGGCGGCAAAACTCAACCACCCTGCTGGGCAGAAGTTAGAGAACATTTGCCTTACCTTGCACTGTAGTGTTAGCTTGGACAAAAGATAGAGGTTCATCCCCTATGAAGCGTCGTGAATTTCTCAAGCGCTTAATGATGGCGCTGGCGAGCACATCAGTATCGGCGTGTACGGATGTCCTGAATTTACAACCTACGCCAGAACCAACAGATGACAATGCTCTCTGGGACGTTATCATTGTTGGCGCGGGGATTGCCGGCTTGCGCGCCGCCCAGCTATTGCAACAAAACGGGCATGGCGTGCTGCTTCTCGAGGCGCGTAACCGCATTGGCGGGCGCGTGTGGACCGATGACTACAATGGTCTACCTCTAGACCTTGGCGCTTCATGGATTCATGGCACACGTGGCAATCCCATCGCCACTATTGCCAATCAACTGGGACACTATCCTTGCACTTTTAACCACCGCTATGCGGCAAGCTGTCGAACAATGCTGGCGAAGGCTTCCTGATGCTGAAACTGCTGGCGCAGCCAAGTGAG
>SFCB01000233.1 GCA_004367505.1 Chloroflexi bacterium OHK40
GGCGCGGGCTGTGGCGGTGGGGTGGCAACCGCTGGCGGCGTCGCGCGGGCCACCGGGTCCTGGTAGGGGGCGTCGAGGCAGGCGAGAAGGGCCTGCTCCATCTCGGCGCAGCTGGCGAAGCGCTGTTCGCGGTCAAGGCTCATCGCCCGGATGATCACCGCCTCGGTGCGCGCATCGACGGAGGGGTTCTGCCTGGCGATGGAGCCGGGCTGGGGCGTCTGCAGCGGGACGGGGGGGAGGTTGGTCAGCAGGTGCAAGAGTGTCGCGCCGAGGGCGTACACATCACTGCGGGCATCGGTCTGCCCCTTGCCGTACTGTTCGGGTGGGGCGTAGCCGGCGGAGCCCATGGCGATCGTGTCTTTGGATTTGCCCTTCTTGTGGGTGCGCGCCACACCAAAATCGATCAGTTTGAGCACCCCATCGGGGGTGAGCATAATGTTGGAGGGCTTGAGATCGCGGTAGATGATCGGCGGCTCGCAGCTATGGAGGTAATGGAGCACCCGGCAGAGTTGGATGCCGTAGCCGACGACCTGCTGTTCGAGGAGCGGCGCATTGGCCTCGTGGATGCGATCTTCGAGCGTCTGGCCGGCGACGAACTCCATCACCAGGGTGGGGCGTCCCTCGTGCTCAAAGAGATCGGCAACGATCGGGAGGTTCGGGAAGGAGAGCGAGCGGAGCAGGGCCGCCTCCTGGAGGAAGAGGCGCCGGTTCTCGGCGAGTTCCTCCAGGGAGAGATCACCCTGAGGGCGCATTTCCTTGAGCGCCCAGATCGTGCCATCGCTGGAGCGGCGGGCCCGGTAGACGGCACCCATCCCGCCACGGCCGATCAGGTTGAGGATGGTATAGCGATCGGCGGCACCCTGTACCACCGTATTCGGGGCAAGCAGATCGAGCGTGATCACGGAACGTCCCGCGCGGTTGAATGGCGCTCTGCCAGGCGCAAGCGCCCCATGATTATACCACGGCGCTTCGCCAAAGGTTGCGCTGGAGGCGATGGCGCCGGGTGAGCCGCGCCCGGGCCGCCGCCTGGTCGCGCAGCGCCAGCGCTCGCCGGCGAGGCGAGGGCAAGCAATTGACGGGCCAGGGACGAGCTGATACAATCTCGGTGAGTTTGGGCCGGAGTGGCGGAATGGCAGACGCGGCAGTCTCAAAAATTGCTGGGGAGCAATCCCCGTGTGGGTTCGACTCCCACCTTCGGCACCACAACGATGAGCGGCAGCGGGCCTGGTCGATTGACGGCCAGCAGATTTACGGGTAAGATGTAGCGCGGAATCGGGGCGTGGCTCAGCCTGGTAGAGCGCCGCGTTCGGGTCGCGGAGGTCGGAGGTTCAAATCCTCTCGCCCCGACCAGGTGACACACGGGCGCCTGTGCTATACTTTGCACAGGCGCCCGTTGTTGTGTTCTCCGCGTCGCCTGGCGTTGAAGATCTGATCGCATGCGCTACCGCAGACCTGTTGTCCCCTACCGCCTTGCGGCCGCGCTCCTGGCCGCTGTGGCCCTCGTCCTGAGTGCTTGCGCCGAGCTCGAGGCGGCGCTGCCGCCCCGCCCCTCGCCGGTTCCTACGCTCGCCCGGCTTCCGACGGTCACCCCGGTAACGCCGCGCCCCACGCCACCGCCGACGGCTACGGCACTCGCGACGGTTACACCAACCCCTCTGGCGCTCGTTGCGACCGTGGCGGTGGGCGCGAATGTGCGGGCTGGCCCTGGGGTCGGGTTTGCGATTGTCGGCGTGCTGGACGCCGGGGTCACCGTAGGTCTGGCTGGACGCCAGGGCGACTGGTTCCAGATCGATGCGCCCGATGGCACCCGTGGCTGGATGGCGGGCCAGGTGCTGATGATTGACCCGGCCACCAACGCGGCTGTCCCCACTGCGACACCGTAGTGGCTTACCACGGCGATGTCGTTGGATGGCGATCCTGCTGAGCCGCCCCGCGTGATCGGTGTGGGGGGCCACGAGGGCGCCGGTAGCGAAGCCTTCCCGATGCGGATTCTCCCCGCTCCCCTTGTGGGAGCGGGGCCGGGGTGTGGGGGAACGGGCGACGGTGCAGCAGCCCTCTACCGGCGCTGTAACGACCGGTTCCGGGCCAGTCGCTGTGCTATAATGGCACTCTGTGGCGTGCCCGGCGGGCCCCGAGGTGCACAGGTTGTGGCTGATAGTCTGCGGGCGCCCGCAGGGCCAGGGTGGTTGGCGGCACGGCTTGGTGGCGCGGTGGGCACACGCAGATGGCACGCAACCGGAGCATCCCACAACCGGCCACCTTGCTACCCAGCGCTGATGAGCCGCCGGTTCGCCGGCGCATGAGCATCACGAACCGGCTGCGCTGGTCGTACCTGATCACGTCGACGCTGCCGCTGCTCCTCGTCGGTGCGCTGTTGATCACGGTGCTGCTTCAGGTGCAGCAGCGCAACGCCTTTGCCACCCAGCAGGCGGTTGCCGATAGGATCGCCGGGAATATCGCGACCTTCCTGTACGATCTGGAGCAGCAGTTGCTGCGCGCGGCCCGGGAGCTGCGCCCTGATGACCGTGTCGCGCTCGCTGCGAGTGCCCAGCGCCTGGTGAACAGCTCGCCGGATTTGCGGGCGATTACGGTGCTGAACGCCAATGGCGAACAGGTGGCCAACAGCACGAGCGACCTGCTCCGCGCTCAGGAGATCATGCCGGCGCCGGTGGATCAGGCGCTGATTGGCGACGCGATCAGCGTGGGTCAGGGCGGGCGTACCGCGATTACCCGTGGCGACGACGGGCAGCCTCGGTTTCAGATTGTTCTCCCCGTGCGCGACCCTCAGTCTGGCCGGATCAGTGGGGCACTGGCGGCTGAGGTGAGCGCCGCGCGCCTCCGCCAGATCCTGCGGCTCGGCGTGCAGGGCGAGGCCAGGTCGGTCTATCTCATCGACGCAGAGCGCACGGTGCAACTGAGCGACGCCGTGGCGGGCTGGCGGCCGCCGCCAAGCCTGGAGGCGCTCTTCCGCGACGGACAGACGGTGGCGGAGTATCCGGGTGGCGACTCGCGGCTGGTGCTGGGCGCCCGCGCCCCGGTTGCGCCCGTCACCGCAACGAGCTGGTCGGTGGTTGTGGAGCAGCCCTCGGCCGAGTTCTTTGTGGAGGTCTACCGGAGCCTGATCCTGCTGGCGGCTCTGGTGGCCCTGGTGGGAGCGCTGGGGCTCACGTGGGCCCTCTACCAGGCTCGGCGGCTGGTGAACCCGATCAAGGCGCTCACTGCGGGGGCACAGGCGCTGGCTGGCGGCCATCTACAGCACCGGATCGATGTGGAGCCGGGGGATGAGTTGGGGCAGCTCGCGAGCGCCTTCAACCAGATGGCGGAGCAGCTTCAGCGAAGCCTCAGCGAGATCGAGCGCCAGAACGAGCACCTGCGCCACGGTCTCATCCTCGCCCGCGACATCCAGCAGGGCCTGCTGCCGGGTGCGCCCCCCTGGCGCAGCGAGATCCTGAGCGTTTGTGGCCGCTCCCTGCCAGCCAGCGAAGTGGGCGGCGACTTCTACACCTATCTTACGCTTCCCGGGGGCAGGGTGGCGATTGCGATCGGCGATATCTCCGGCAAAGGTGTGGCAGCAGCGCTGCTGATGGCCCTTGCCAGTTCGACGCTGGAGTCGCAGGCCCACCACTTCGATCGGCCAGCCGAGTTGCTGCGGGCCATGCACGAGGCTTTGCGCCCGCGGCTGGAAGCGAACCACATGAATGCGGCCCTGCTGGTGGCCGTCTTCGCCGACGATACGCGGACGATGACGGTGGCCAACGCCGGGATGATTGCCCCGCTGCTGGTGCCTGGCGGTGCTGATGGGCTCGCTCCCCCCCGGTTTATCGAGGTGGGCGGGCTGCCGATCGGCACCGCGATATCGGGGCGCTACCACGAGGCGACGATCGACCTGGCGCCTGGCGACACGGTGCTGTTTCTGAGCGACGGGATCGTCGAGGCGCATAACCGTGAGGGCGAGCTCTACGGTTTCGAGCGGCTGGAGCGGCTCGTAGCTGAGTTGCCGCCTGAGTTGGGCGTAAGCGGACTGGTGCAGCGGATCATCGATGCGGTGCTCGCCTTCGTGGGAGACGCCGACCCCCACGACGATATCACGATTATCGCGACTCGTCCCGGCGCCAGGGTGGCCCGCGAGCGCGAGGCGGGCGACGCGAGGGCTCATCCCGAGCCCGCCGGGGCGCGGAGATAGGTCGTCCGCTGTCACGGGGGCGGGCCTCCTGTTGGTGCTGGCCCCGCTTGCGCGAGGGGCGGATGCACCCGAGGGGCAATGGCGCCCTGCCCCTGAACCTGCTTGCGTTTCGGCCTGAGTAGAGCAGCTGGACGACAATGAGGGGCCGGGTGCTGGGAGAGGGGCGCAGCCCGTTAGGATGCGGCGAACCGCCAATCACGCACCCGGTCTGTGCCGCCGCAACGGTGCGAGGAGTGGTTGCCGGGCACACACACCGCCGGGTCTCCTGGCGGCACATTCGCCACACCGGGAACGGCACCAGGTCCGATCGTCTATAATAGAATGGCAGCCCATGATGCCCGCCATTCAGGAGCCGGTATGCAGCTCTATAACTCGCTCACCCGCGAGAAAGAGGCCTTCGCCATTCCGCACGACCGCCCGGTGACGCTCTACGTCTGTGGGGTGACGCCCTACGATACCACCCATATTGGCCACGCCCGCACCTTTCTCGTCTTCGACGTTCTGGTGCGCTACCTGCGCTGGCAGGGCGCCGAGGTGCGCTACTGCCAGAATGTCACCGATGTTGACGACCCGCTCTTCGAGCGGGCTCGCCGGGATGGGGTAGGCTGGCGCGAGCTTGCTGAGCGCCAGGTCGAGCAGTTGCTCGAAGACTTCCAGGGCCTGAATATTGCGCCGCCAACCTACTTCCCCCGCGCGAGCGAAGAGATCGGTGCCATGATCCCGATCATCGAGCGGCTAGTAGAGCTCGGCCACGCCTATGTGGTGGGTGGGGACGTCTACTTCAGTGTGCAGACCGATCCGGACTTCGGTGCCATGGCCCATATGGGCTACGATGAGCTCCTCGCACTTGCCAACCAGCGTGGCAACCGTCCGGACGACCCGAAGAAGCGCGATCCGCTCGATTTTGTGCTCTGGCAGACGGGGAAGCCAGGCGACCCGACCTGGGAGAGCCCGTGGGGGCCCGGTCGCCCGGGTTGGCACATCGAGTGCAGCGCGATGGCCACCAGGTATCTCGGCCCGCAGATCGACATTCACGGTGGTGGCGCCGACCTGATCTTCCCCCATCATCCCTGTGAGATCGCCCAGACGGAGCCGGTGACAGGCAAGCGCCCCTTCGTGCGCTACTGGCTCCATGCCGGGCTCGTCTGGCTTGATGGAGAGAAGATGAGTAAGTCGCTTGGCAATCTCGTCTTCGCCCGTGATGCCCTGCGTGAGCATAGCGCGGACGCGATCCGCTGGTATCTGCTCAGCATCCACTATCGCAAAGAGTTCGACTACCGCCGCGAGGCGCTGGAGGACTACGAAGCTCTGGCGCTGCAACTGCGCCAGGCGGCGGCGGCGAAGGGCGGGGGCGGGCCGCCCCTGGATCTGGGGCCGGCCGCAGCCGAGCTCAAGGCTGCACTCGCCGACGATCTGGACACGCCCGCCGCTCTCACCACGCTCCAGGCGATGGTGACGGCCACCCTCGCGGCTGCAGCCGAGGGCCGCGATGTGACGGAGGCAGCAGCGACCGTGCGAGATCTGGCAACCATGCTTGGCTTCACCCTCGAGGCCTGAGCCGCGCTGTAGACGGTGACTCTATGCGCCTGCGACAGATCGGGTGTGCCCTTGTGCTGCTGACCTTGCTCGCGGCGTGCACGCCGGCCGCGCCACCTCCACCGCCGGACGAGCCGCGCGGTACGTTGCGCTGGAGTCTCGAGGGGGTCGCCGACATTCAGCGGCTCGATCCGGCCCGCCTGGGGGGGCACCAGGAGAACATCCCGATCTACCTGATCTTCGGCGGCCTGGTGCGGATCAACGATCGGCTTGAGGTGGTCGGCGATGGCGCCGAGCGCTGGACGGTCAGCGGCGACGGGACAGTCTATACCTTCTACCTGCGCCGGAACCTGCGCTACGGCAACGGCGAGCCGGCCACCGCGCAGCACTTCGCCGATGCCCTGGCCCGCACACTCGCCCCGGCGACGGGCACGGACTTTGCTCTGGCCTTCCTGGAGAACGTCGTTGGCGCCCGGGAGGTGCGTAACGGCACGGCGCAATCCCTGGCTGGGGTGCGGGTGATCGACCCGACGACCCTGGAGATCACGCTTGACTCGCCGCGAGGCTACTTCCTCTCCCAGCTCACCTACGCCCTCACCTACCTGGTGCCCCCCGGCGCGATCGAGGCCGCTGGCGCCGCGTGGCTACGTCAGGCTTTCGGCACAGGGCCATTTCGCGTCCGGGAACACGAGCCGGGCCAGCGGCTGGTGCTGGAGGGCAACCCCCACTACTGGGGTGGCAGGCCGAGCCTGGAGACGGTCGTGTTTCGCTTTTACCCCGACACCGAGTCGGCCTTCGACGCCTACGAGGCCGGCGAGGTGGACATCATGGGTAGCATCCAGAGCGGCATCCCGCTTACCCGCCTCGACGACGTGCGGGGCCGCCCCGACGTGATCAGACTGAGCGCCCCGGTGGTGCGCTACATCGGCTTCAACACTACCCGGCCGCCCTTCAATAACGTCTATGTGCGCCAGGCCTTTGCCCAGGCGGTCGACAAAGACGACCTGGCGCGGCAGGTGCTGGGCGGCGCCGCCACGCCCGCCGACCGCATCCTGCCCCGGGGCTTCCCGGGAACGGCGCTGCCAGTTGATCCCGTGCCCTACGACCCGGTAAACGGCGCTCGGGCGGCCCTGGGCCTGGCCGGCTACCAGACGGGGGCTGCCCTGCCGCCGGTGCGCCTGACCTACGAGCGGGGTGACCCGGATCTCGATCGGGTAGCGCGAGCATTGCAGGCCACCTGGCGCGACACGCTCGGTGTTGACGTGCGGCTGGAACCCGTCTCTCGGGATGCCCTGATCGCCGGCCTCGACGCCTTGATCGCGAACCCGAGCGACCCGGAGGGCCTGCAGATGTACATCAGCATCTGGGGCGCCGACTACCCGGACCCGCAGAATTTCATCTCACTACAACTCCGTAGCGACTCGCCCTACAACAACGGGCGCTGGTCGAACCAGCGCTTCGATGAGTTGACCGCCGAGGCGGATCGGCTGAGCGGTGCGGGCACGCAGCGTGAGCGCTTCGCACTCTACCGCGACGCGGAGCAGATCGCGGTGCGTGAGGTGGGCTGGCTACCGCTCTATCATCCCGAGGTGACGATTGCCATCCGGCCAACGGTGCGTGGCCTGGCCGCGACGGTAACCCCGCAGGGTATTATCGCCAACGACTGGACGCGGGTCCAGATAGTCGAGGAGGCAGCGGACCAGACCGTTCGCTGAGCGAACAGGCTGGCCCGCTGCCCCCACGCTCGGCAGCGCGCGTAGATCCAGCGTGCCGCCCCTCGCCGGGTGACCACACGCTAGGCGTGATTACATTCAGGCGCCAACGACTTCGATGTTCTCGCGCCCGCCGTAGATCGTCCACCAGGGCTTGGCACCCTGGGCGAGCACCTGGTTGAGCGCGGTGATATTCTTCACCCCACGGTCTTCCAGCCACTCCACGAGCGCCGCCACGCCGTGCTGGCCATAGACGGGAATCCCGTCCTGCCAGGTGGCGCGGCCACACAGCACGCCGGAGAAGGGCGTATCAGCCTCGGCGGCGAGCTCAAGTGTCTCGCGGAAGACCTCATCAGTGACGCCGGCGCTCAGGTAAATAAAGGGCTTCTTCGCGGCGGCGGCGGCGCTGCGGAAGTGCTCTTTGGCCTCTTCGCGGCTATAGGCAGCCTCGCCCGAAAAGACGCGCATCCCCTCAACGAACTTCACATTGACGGGCACCTCAACCTTGAGCACATCGACGCCATAGTGCGGCTTGGAGAACTCCTCCATGTAGGCCGTGACATAGCGGGGCTTCACCCTGGCGAACTCGATCGACTTCTCGTCCATCGTATCGTCATAGCAGATCGGCTCAAGGAAGAAGGGGATATCGTTGGCGGCACACTCGGCGCCGATGCGCTCGATAAAGGCATGCTTGATCTCGTTGATAGCTGGATCATCAAAGGGGTTGTAGTAGAGCAGAATCTTGATCGCATCGGCGCCGGCGAGCTTGAGGCGCCGGACACTCCAGACGGGCAAGAGGTCCGGCAGGCGGCCGCGAACGCTCACGTCGTAGCCGGTCTTCTCGTAGGCCAGAAGCACGCCGGTGCCGGGGGCGCGCTGCTCGAGGGCCGGAAGGCCGTACTCCGGGTCCATCAGAATGGCGCTGGCGTGGCGGGTGAGCACGCGGGTCACCGCCGTCTTGAACTCGGTGAGGGCCTCATCGCTCACCTCGCTGCCGCGGGCCCTGGCGATCGCCTTCTTGAGCGAACCGCGCTGGTCCATCGCGGCGGCGGCGATCACGCCGCGATCATCGGCACAGGCCTGAATGCCCTCGAACTTACCTTTGGAGATCTGAACCCTGGCCATGGTTTCCGCTCCTTCAGCGCAAAGGTTTCGGCGCGTGGCAACGTGGGATGGATGCGCCGCAATTATACACCATCGCTGCCATCCAACCGGTGGTGCAGTGCGTCAACCAGCAGTGGAGGTATGGTACAATACTGCCGCAATCCCTCTGCTTTCGGCATAACCTGGAGGTCCTATGAAACAGGTTGTGGGCGCCTTCACCTTCGTGCTCGGGCTCGTGCTTGGCCTGGTCGGCGGCGCCGCCCTGCTGGCCTACGCCTACCAGGCGGCGGGCCTCTACCCGCCCGATGACGCGACGATCAAGTTCATTGCCCGCGAGCGTGGCTGGCTCCGCGATGATGTCTAGCTGACCACTTGAAACTAGCACGAGGAGGTGCCTTCGATGGAGAAGCCCTGGCTCGCCCACTATGAGAAGGGCGTCCCCCACACGCTGAGCTACCCGAACCAGACGCTGAGCGACCTGCTGCAGACGGCAGCGCGCACCTACGGCGATAAGACGGCCACCAACTTTGTGCTCCGCTACATGCTCGGCGGCCGCTTCACCATCGGCGGCCGGCTAACGTACCGCCAGCTGAACGAGCAGGTGGATCGGCTGGCCACGGCGCTCTACCAGCTCGGTGTGCGCAAGGGCGACCGGGTGGGTGTGATGCTGCCGAATTCGCCGCACTATATCATCACTTTCTTTGCCGCCATGCGCCTCGGGGCCGTGGTGGTGAACATTAATCCCACCTACACCAGCCGGGAGCTTCAGCACCAGCTCGCCGATGCGGGCGCTGAGACGCTGGTGCTGCTCAACCTCTTCTGGCCACGGCTGCGCGAAGTGCGCAACGAGACGCCTCTGAAGCGCGTGATTGTGGCCCACATCTTCGATACGCTGGGCTTCCCCTCGAGCCTGCTGGTGAAGAGCGCTCAGCGCAAGACGCCCGAGTGGGTGGATGTGCACCCCGAGCAGGATACCTTCTTCTTCCAGCACCTGCTGGAGAAGTATGGTCCCACGCCGCCGAAGGCTACCATCAGCCCGGACGACACGGCGCTCTTCCAGTACACCGGCGGCACCACCGGCCTGCCGAAGGCGGCCATGCTCAGCCACCGCAACCTGATCGCCAACGTGCAGATGATCAACGCCTGGCTGCCCGATGGCCGCCCCGGCGGTGAGAAGATGATGGCCGCCATCCCCTTCTTTCACGTCTATGGGATGACGGTCTGCATGGCTTATGCCATTTACATGGGCGCGGAGATCGTGATCGTGCCCAACCCGCGCCCTATCGATAATGTGATGAACATTATGCAGAAGGAGCGTTGTACGCTCTATCCGGGCGTGCCGGCGATGTACATCGGTATCGTCAACCATAAGGATGTCGCAAAGTACGACTTGAAGAGCGTAAAGGCCTGTATCTCCGGCTCGGCTCCGCTGCCGATGGAGGTCCAGGAGAAGTTCGGCGCGATCACCGGCGGGCGCCTGGTGGAGGGCTACGGCATGACGGAGGCGAGCCCGGTAACTCACTGTAACCCGGTGTACGGCCTGCGCAAGGCCGGGAGTATCGGCATCCCGATGCCCGATACCGAGGCCAAGATCATCGACCTGGAGACGGGTGAGCCGCTCCCCTTCGACGGCGAGTCCCAGGGCGAGCTGTGTGTGCGCGGCCCCCAGGTGATGCAGGGCTACTGGAACCGCCCCGACGAGACGGCTGCCACGATCGACGCCGAGGGCTGGCTGCATACCGGCGATATTTGTAAGGTAGATCCGGACGGCTACTTCTACATTGTGGACCGCAAGAAGGATATGATCATCGCCTCGGGCTTTAAGGTGCTCCCGCGCGACGTGGAGGAGGTGCTGTTTATGCACCCCAAGGTTATGGAGGCGGTCGTGGCCGGCATTCCCCACCCCCAGCGCGGCGATGATACGGTGAAGGCATACATCGTGCCGAAGCCGGGCGAGAGCCCTACCGCCGAGGAGATCCGCGAGTTCTGCAAGCTGCACCTCGCCTCCTACAAGGTGCCGCGCGAGATCGAGTTCCGCAGCGAGCTCCCCAAGACGATGGTGGGCAAGGTGCTGCGGCGTGTGCTCGTGGAGGAGGAGAAGGCGAAGCAGAAGGCGGCCCGCGAGGAGACTGCGACGGCCTAGCAATCAGGGCGCCCGGTACGCTGCACCTCAGCGCGGGGTGCGGGGTGCCGGGCGCCTTAGCGCGTGGGGGGCTCCACCCGCACGACGCGCACCTGTGTGTCGCCGGCAAGCACACTCAGCACGGTGCTCACAAGCGAGATCACCAGGCCGCCCCAGAAGGCTGGCCAGAAGCCGTCGATGTGAAAGGCGATTCCCAGCTGGTCGGCCAGGGCTGAGGTGAGCCCGAGCAGCAGGGCGTTGATCACCAGGCCGAACAGGCCCAGGGTGAGGATCACCAGCGGGCAGGTGAGCAGGTAGATCAGCGGGCGCACCAGGGCGTTGAGGAGTCCGAAGACGAGTGCCACGACCCCGATGTGCCAGCCGGGTCCGCTGAACTCGATCCCTGGCACGAGCCAGACGGCGGCAAAGATCGCCAGCGAGCTGATCGCCCAGCGGATGATTAGCTGGAGCCATGCTGGCCGCCGCAGGGGCTCCTGGACCGGTTGGATCTGCATGGTGCGTTCTCCCCTGACACGAGGCGGTGGTGTTCACCGCCTCTCACAGTGTCGCTGTTCACCCACACCCGACAATGGCGCGGTTGCCCGTGGCTGCCTGCCACGCGGGTGCCGGGTGTGATGGCGTTTGCTGCATGGGCTGGCGGCCCCTGCGTCTGCGAGGTGGCGCCTCAGGTGCCACGCGGCCGTGGTGCCTGGGGGCGTATGCCCACCTCTGCGTACACAAAGGCCGACCGGGGCGGATTGGTGTGAACGCTGGGGGCGTTCAGGCCGTTCCGCCACGCTTGCTGGTGCCCCGATTCGCCCCTGCCTGGCACCTATGATACTATACGCGCCGGTAGGCGTGGGTGTTGCCTCGCCGCCGAGGAAGAAGTGCCGCCCACACGGACAGCGATGAGCAACCCCGCCCTTCCCGCCGCGATCTTCGAGCAGGTACGGCGCAGCGCCGAGGCCGATGGAAAGGCCGCCTACTTCCGCCTGCACCGCCACCGCTTCGCCGCCATGCTCCGCGCGATGGACGGGCCACGCGGGGAGGTGCTGGAGGTGGGGGTGACGCCCGGTCACTTCACCGAGTTGCTGGTGCAGTCGGGGTTCCAGGTGAGCGGTGTAGATCTGGACCCGACGAGGCGCCAGGCCCTCTGGGATCGCCTCGGGGTCGAGGTACGGCGCGCCAACCTGGAGCGGGAGCCGCTCCCCTACCCCGATGAGCGTTTTGACTGGCTGGTCTTCTCCGAGGTGATCGAGCACCTGCTCTACTCGCCGCTGCCGGTGCTGCGCGAGTTCCGCCGGGTGCTGCGTCCGGGCGGCCGTCTGCTGATCACTACGCCCAACGAGCTCTACGCCAAGAGCCGCCTGCGCACCATCCTGCGGGCTACTCTCTGGCTCAGCCTGAGTACCCCCGCTGAGTTCCGCCATCAGATGCTGCTCGAGGGCGAGGATCGCTACACAACGCACGCTCGAACCTACACCATGGGCGAGCTCACCTGGCTGGTGGAGCGGGCCGGTCTGCGGGTGGTGCAGCGCCGCTACGAAGCCCCGTGGGAGCGGGTGGGCCTGGAAGCCGGGCGCTGGCGCACCCACCCCCTGCGTGTGCTGGTCAAGGCTGCCTTTGCCGGCTTCACCGCCGCGCTCCCCCCGACGCGCTCCATGCTGCTGGTCGTTGGCCAGAAGCCAGCCGGCCATTTGGTATAATGGTGCCGGGGGCCGCTAGCTCAACGGCAGAGCAATCGGCTCATAACCGACGGGTTCTGGGTTCGAATCCCGGGCGGCCCACCATTACCCTGACGATGACGATCCGTCGCTAGCGCTAATCGTCAATCGTCGATCGTCAATGGATTCTCGCCCCCCTATCTCCGCCGTTATCCCCACCTGGAGTGCCCTGCGCTACCTGCCCGCCTGCCTGAGCGCCCTGCGGGCTCAGCTCGGCCCCGGCGACGAGATCGTGCTGGTGGACAACTGCTCGCGCGATCGGGCCGGCGCCTGGGCCCGCCGCTACGCCCCCGATGTGCATGTGCTGGAGCTGCCCGAGAATCTTGGCTTTGCCGGGGGGACTGCCGCCGGCATGCGGGCTGCAGGCGGCGCGCTCCTGTTGCTGATCAACGACGATGCCATGGCCGAGCCGGGATGTGTGGCCGCGCTCTGGGCCGCCCTGCGCGAGGCGCCTGGAGCAGGTGCGGCCGCCGGGGTGCTCAGCTTTAGCCGCCGGCCATCTGTGGTCGCCTCGGCCGGCATCCGCTTCCAGCGCGACGGTGTCGCTACCGACTTGCACCTGGGCCTGGCAGTAGCGGCGCTCCCACCCCGGCCTGCCCCGATCTTCGGCGCGAGCGGCGGGCTCGCCCTGATCCGGCGTGAGCTGCTGGACGATGTGGGTGGATTCGATGCGAGCTTCTTTAGCTACCTGGAAGATGCCGACCTGGCCTGGCGGGCGCGGCTGCGGGGGTGGGGCTGCGTGCTCGCGCCGGCCGCGCGGGCCAGGCACGTCTACTCGGCCACCAGCGGTCAGGATAGCCCATTCAAGCAACGCCTGCTCGGGCGCAACCGCCTGCGCATGCTCGTGCGCTGCCTGCCGGGGGCGCTGCTGCGCGAGTGCCTGCCGGCGATCATCGCCTATGACGCCATGGCCCTCGGCTACGCGGCACTGAGCGGGCAGCGGGCCATCGCTACGGGGCGCCTGGAGGCCCTCCGTGAACTGCCCGGGCTCATGGCCCAGCGCCGCGCGATCCAGGCCCGACGGAGCGCCTCGCTCGGTAGCCTGGCTCGCTGGATTGAGCCCGCCCCACCGCCCTGGGAAGCCCTGCGTACCCGGCGGCGACTCGCGGACCTGCTCGCTCCGTAACCCCCGGTGGAACTATGGCGTTTTTTCGCCCCCCTGTCGACGCGGCGCGCGGCGTTTCTGTGCGTGGCCATAGCGCTCGCCGGACGCCGCTTGCTCCATCAAAAGTCGCTTGTTCGGCCCAATGTGCCGCGCTATAATAAAGAACGCCCGTGTTTAGCGCCCGGTTAAAGGAGACGACGATCAACGAGATTCGAACCCAGGACGGCAAGCGCCTCCACTCCACCGCTACCCCTCGCACTCGCGCCCTGCTTGTTGGCGCCGAGGTCGAGAGCTTCAGGAGCCCGTGGAAGGCCGAAGACTCGCTGCGGGAGCTCGCCCTGCTGGCCGATACGGCTGGCCTTGAGGTGGTGGGCAGCATCTATCAGCGGCTCGACCAGCCCTACCCCAAGTTCTTCATCGGCCCCGGCAAGGTGAAGGAGCTTGCCGCGCTTCGCGAGCAGACAGGCGCGGGGCTGATCGTCTTCGACGATGAGCTCAGCCCCGGACAGACGCGCAATCTGGAGGAGGAGTTGCAGGTTGGGGTGCTCGATCGCACCGCGCTGATCCTTGATATCTTTGCCCAGCATGCGCGCACCCACGAGGGGCGGTTGCAGGTGGAACTGGCCCAGTATCAGTATTTGCTGCCGCGCCTCCGCCGCCAGTGGACGCACCTTGAGCGGCAGGCGGGCACAGGCGGCGGAACCTCATCCGGCGGCGTGGTGGGCCTGCGCGGCCCTGGTGAGACGCAGCTTGAGATCGACCGGCGTCTGATCGATCGGCGGATCGCCTGGCTGAAGGAACAACTCGCTGATGTGCACCGCCATCGTGAGCTCTACCGCAAGCGGCGCCGGCGCAGCGGTGTGCCGGTGGTGGCTCTGGTAGGTTACACCAACGCGGGGAAGAGCACCCTGCTCAACGCGCTCTCCGGCGCCGATGTGTATGCCGCCAACCAGCTCTTCGCCACGCTGGACCCGACGACGCGGCAGATTACGCTTCCTGGTGGTCAGGAGGTGCTCCTTACGGACACAGTTGGTTTCATCCAGAAACTACCCACCCAGCTCGTCGCGGCCTTCCGCGCCACCCTGGAGGAGATCGATGAGGCCGACCTGCTGCTCCACGTCGTCGATTTGACGCACCCGAACGCTCAGGAGCACGCCCAGACGGTCGAGCACACCCTCAAGGAGCTCGGTGTCGCCCGGCGGCCGACGCTCACGGTGTTGAACAAGGTGGACCTGATGGCGGGCGTGGGCGCCGCTGAGGTGGGGCGGATCGTGGCCGATCTAGGCCTGCCCAGCGACTTTGTGGCCGTCTCCGCGCAGCGTGGCTGGGGGCTGGATGCATTGCGAACCCGGATCGAGGAGACGATCGCTACGGCGATGGTGCCGATCGAGGCGCTGATCCCCTACCAGCGCAATGATCTCGTCTCGCTCTGGCACCGGCGGGGTGTGGTGGAGCAGGAAGAGTACGCCAACGATGGTACCCACATCCTCGGGCGGCTCCCTCGCGAGCTGGCGCCGCAGTACGCTCAGTACCAGAACAGCAACCGTTAAGGGCGCCTGGTGCGCGGGTGGCCGCTGACCGTCTTATCTTTGCGTTCGCTCATCCCGCACCAATGCGACGCTATCTCACCCTCTTCAGCCTCTTTGCCCGGAACAGCCTGCAGCTCGCCCTGGAGTATCGCGCAGACTTTGTGACGGCGTGTTTCCAGAGTAGCTTCTGGCTGATCTGGGGCATCGCCGGGACACTGGTCTTCTACCGCTTTACCGGGACGCTCGGCGGATGGACGCTCCCCCAGGCGTTGCTGGTGGTCGGGCTGTTCCGAATTTTCGAGGGTGTCATCGACGGTGTGATGCGCCCGAACATCACGCGGATCGTCGAGTACATCCAGAAGGGAACGCTCGACTTCATCCTGCTGAAGCCGGTCGATAGCCAGTTCATGGCGTCGCTGCGGCAGCTGAACCTGATGACGCTCCCCGATTTTGTGGTCGGGTTCGCGCTGATTGGCTACGGGCTCTGGCTGGAGCGGCTGCTGCCCGGGCCGGTCGCGCTGCTCACCTTCGTGCTCCTGATGGCCAGCGCCGCGTTGATCGCCTACAGCCTGTGGATGCTCCTGACGACCACGGCCTTCTGGCTGGTGCGGATCGAGAATATAGCCGAGGTGCTCACCGCGATCTACGAGACAGGGCGCTACCCGGTCACGGCTTTCGGCACCGGGCTGCGGATCGTCCTGACCTTCGTGGTGCCGATCGCCTTTATGACCACCTTCCCGGCGGCCGCGCTGCTGGGCACCCTCGACGCCGTCTATCTCGTCATCGCCCCGCTCATGGCCGGCACGCTGCTGCTGGCGACGCGGGCCTTCTGGCGACACGCCCTGCGTTCCTATACCTCGGCGAGTAGCTAGTGCCGCCGTCCGGAAGACCTGTGCCGGTTGCCGGGATCGCGGGCGTCCCACCCGCCCCGGTTGGATGGATGCGGGGCGCCCGCCTGCCCCGGGCCGCATCGGGAACCAACCACTTGCCGGGATCGCGGGCGTCATTTGCTGGGAGCGCGGGCGTCCTGCCCGCCCCGGTTGGATGGATGCGGGGCGCCAGTGCGACCCAGAAGAACGTAGCCGCAAGCGAACGGCGTTTTGCGGCGTTCCAGCCTGCTTCAGCGGTTCAATTGTTGCGGGCCATAGGCGAGTTTGGTCCGTCCTTGAACGAGTGTAGGGGGGAGGGCTCTCCGCGCTGGCCCGGTCGTGTGGGGCGCTCCTATGGGAGATAAGCCGCCACCATCCACTGGAAGCCTTCCTGAGTAAGGTCCCCGGAGACGCGCAACCGGGGCAGGGTGAAGGGGTTCTCCTGGGGGCCGTCGGGGAGGGTGGTGGTCGCAGAGGTGTAGCCCGACTCACTGGCAACGGCGGCGACCGTATCGTTGAAGCGGCCTCCCGGGTAGCAAAAGCTGACCACCGGGGCCCCGATCTCGGCAGCGATGGTAGCGCCCGACTGGGCAACCTGCGCGCGGATATCGTCCAGGCCAAGGCTGGTAAGGTCGGGGTGGGTGACGCTATGGGCGCCGATCTCCATCCCGGCGTCGCGCAGCGCGCGGATCTCTCCCCAGCCCATATAGCCCGGCTGGCCCACAAAGCCGCTGACGATATAGAACGTGGCGACGTAGCCGTGCTGTTGCAGGAGCGGCAGGGCGGCGGTGAAGGCGTCCATATAGCCGTCGTCGAAGGTGAGCGCGACGGCGCGAACCGGGCAGGGGCCCATGCCGCGAATACATGCGGCCGCAGCATCCATGCGTATCGACTCATAGCCTGCGGCCCGTAGCCAGGCGAGTTGCGCGCCGAGTTGCTCAGGGGTGACCGAGAGGTTATAGCCCAGCGGGTCGGCCCCGGGGTCGACATAGCGTACGTAGTGGTACATCAGGATGGGGATGTAGGGGCGCTGACCGGGAGGGGCCGGGGTGAAGGCTCCCGAGAGTGGCATGAGTGTAGGGACCGCCGGTGCAGGGCGTGAGATGGGTGGCGCCAGCGGGTTGCGGGTCGCGTCGGGAGGGGCATAGCCGCCGATGCCGGCGGGCGCGCCTATCGCTCCGACGGGCGCGAGGCGGGCCTCCCGGTCGCGTGCCGAGGCCAGAATGAGGCCAGCGGCGAGGATCAGCCCGAGCAGGAGTGGCAGCCAGTTCTTCACAGCCCTCCCGATCACCCACCCGGCGATGGGCCGCCGGGCGTCTGCTCGCGAACCGGTTCTGGCCAACCCAGGAGGCGTACGCAGAACGATGAGCCTGGCTGCGACCAGGCGCGCTGCAAGCGCGATCTGGCTTTGTGCTCAATCGCTCTACGCTTCGCAAAACAGCCCGTGGGCTGCGAGGTGAAGCGCAAGCGGCCAGGGTGCGGCCAATGGATCTCGGGGGCCGCACGCGTTGTGGCGGACTATGGAGAGTATAACACGTCTGTTCGATGGGTGGCCAGGATCGCAGTGCAGGGCTGCTGCACCGTCGCCCGTTCCCCCTCACCCCCGGCCCCGCTCCCACAAGGGGAGCGGGGAGAATCCGCATCGGGAATCCTTTCGCCCCCTCGCTCCCGTTCTGCGAGCGGGGGTTGGGGGCATGCCCCCGCGCAACCCCTTCTACACGCCGCCCGCGCAGGGCGCCGCGAACGTGGGGAGCTGGGTTCCCGCTTTCGCGGGAACGACACCCGATCAGACAGTGTGTCGCCTCCCCGTGTAAGTGGGGCCTGTCCCCGCACGTCCCCGCGCAACCCCTCCCACACGCCGCCCGCGCACGGTGCCGCGAACGTGGGGAGCTGGGTTCCCGCTTGCGCTGGGTTCCCGCGCAAGCGGGAACGACACCCGATTGGGCAGTGTGTCGCCTACCGGCGTAAGTGGGGGAGGTGCGGGGGCGATCAGTCCGGGATGGCGAGCCCAAGCGCCTCGCGCGCCTCGGCGGCGACAAAGAGCGACCCGGTGACGCAGATCAGATCCTGGGGTCCACAGAGTCCTCGGGCCGCCTCGATGCCTGCGTGCACATCTGCGGTGATGACAAGGGGCCCCCGGAGATGGGCGCCCACCTCGGCCATGATCCGGTCAAGGTCCATCGCCCGGTGGTGATGGGAGCGGGTGAGTACCACGGCGGCTGCGTGGGGCACTAGGGCCGCCGCGATCGCAGCGATATCTTTGTCGCGCGAGGTGCCGAGCACGAGCACCAGACGCGGCGGGGCGAGCTCGGCCTGGATGGCCGCCATGAGCTTGCGGGCAGAGTCCCCATTGTGGGCGCCGTCGATCAGCACCGGGGGCGTGCGCGGGATCAGCTCGAAGCGGCCCGGCCAGCGGACCTCAGCGAGCCCCGCTGCCAGCGCCGTGTCGGGGAGGTTGAGCCCCCGCGCGCGGAGGAGTAGGGCTGCGCCAAGGGCCAGACGGGCGTTCTCCTGCTGGAAGGCGCCGCGCAGGGCTGTCACCGGTGGCACCGGGTAGGGGCAGGCGTCCTGGGATGGCTCGTGCGGCGATGCACGTTCATCGACCAGGAGCGTCAGCCCCTCGGGGCTGGCCATCCAGAGCGGGGCACCGACGGCTCGGGCCTCGGCGAGGAGCACGGGGGCCGCCTCTGCCGCCTGGGGTACGGTTACGCCGGGGACGCCGGGCTTGAGGATGCCGGCTTTGTTCCAGGCGATCTCCGCGAGCGATGGCCCGAGGATGGCCATGTGGTCATAGCTAATTGACGTAATGACAGAGACCAGTGGTGTGAGCGTGTTCACCGTGTCGTAGCGCCCGCCGAGGCCAACCTCCATCACGGCGAGCTGCACCCCCTGCTCGGCAAAATAGCGCAGGGCCAGGAGCAGACCAACGTCGAAGGTCGTGGGCCGCCCATTCGGGCCAGGGTCGAAGGCGTCGAGGATGGGTCGCGTGCGGGCCGTCAGCGCAACGAGGTCGGCCTGAGAGATCAGCGTTCGGTCGACCTGGATGCGCTCGCGGTAGGAGCTCAGGTGGGGTGAGGTGAAGAGCCCGGTGCGCCGGCCGGCTGCCCGGGCGATGGCTTCGATCATGGCGGCGGTGCTACCCTTGCCTTTGGTACCTGCCACCACCACACTGGCCATCCCGTCTTGCGGATCTCCGGCACAGGCGAGCAGAGCCCGCATCCGGTCAAGGTTGCGTACCGCCGCTTCGGGAGCGCTAGCCGCCTTGCGTGCCGGATCGAGGAAACTGTAGATGTAATCCAGAGTGTTCTGATAGGCGCTCATCATTTGGTGTCCATTGTCGCACAGCTCGCGATTCTGTCAATCATTGACAGGATGAAACAAACGTACTATGCTTGCCCTACCGTGATGATCATCATTCAATCTACAATTGCTCGCCTATGGGATTAGATCTCACAGCCCTGAGCCGGCAGGTGCGGCAAATGAGCGGTGCGGCGGTGGGCGGCGCGGCCGACGTGGCTGCCCGGGCGGCCCGCGCCCGCGCGCGTTTCGTAGCGGCCGCCGGCGAGGAGGCCACCTGGGCCCGCGCGGTGGAGTTGAGCCGGGAGACGGCTAGCTGGCTGCTGGCCAGGCCGGTCGAGCCGCTGACGACCGTGCGCGACCTTCCGGCGCTCCCGCCTGCCTATGCGATCGTCGCCACCGATGGCTCGCAGATCGAGCTGGATCGACACGGCGGGGTGGCCTGCTACCTGATCAACATCGGGCGTGTCTTCATTCGCTACGGCCACCGGCCCAGTGCCCGGCTCGACTCACGGCCGACACTCTACTATCGCGACGAGGATCTCTACCTGAGCGATGGGGCCCGCCGGGTGCCGATCGAGGGCAACTATCTGAGCGCCCGCCGCGACGTCGATGAGGGTGTGGCGCTCGCCGCCCTCGCCGACGAATACCTGACCGACGATCTTCCCGCGCTGGCCTTGCAAGATGGTACGCTGGTGCGCTGGGCCCTGGCTGGCGCGGAGCGCTTCGTGCAGGATCACTTTATGGAGCGCTACCTGGCCTACCTGGAGCGTATGCGGGCGCGGGGGATCAGTGTCGCCTCCTATATCAGCCGGCCGCGCTCGCCAGAGGTGGTGGGGACGATCCGCCTGATGCTGTGCCCCGATGTGGACGTGGCGGCGGGCCGTGGCGCCAGGTGTAGTGAGTGTAGCGATGTCCGGGCAGGCCGCGAGCCATCGTGTAGTGTCTGCCAGGGGCTCGTGGACGCCGATGTGCTTGGCGAGCAGCTTGCCGAGGGGCAGCGCGGGCCGCTCTTCGCCTCGATGAGCCGGATCAACCTGGAGCGCTATGGCCCCCACCTGATCCACTTCTTCCATATGCGGGTTGGGCGCGAGCTCTGCCGGGTGGAGTTGCCGCGCTGGGTGGCCGACGACGCGAGCCGGGTTGACCAGGTGCATGCGCTGGTGTACGATCAGTGTGCTCGCGGTGGCGGTTACCCCGTGGCCCTGGCCCGCGCTCATGAGCAGGCGATCGTCCGTGGCGCCGATCGGCGGGCCTTCTTGCAGATGGTCGAGGGCAGTATGGCCCGTGCCGAGGCGAGTGCCCCTGTATCGGCCAAGCGGGCGAGCAAGGAGTTTCGCAGGGGCTAGTGTCGCTCGTGTGTACCGGGCGCGCAGCCGATCCACTGAGCGCTTCGCTCCTCGCCACGGCACCTGTATCCTGGATTCGACCTTATGCAACGCATCGCCGAGGTGATCGAGTCGTCCACTACGCGCTTCACTGCGGGGGCTTACGAGTTGCTCGAAGCGCCGCCCTTTGGAGCCCTGGTGCGCGCCGCCACTCGCAGCGAGGGTCTGGTCGTGTATGGCCTGGTCTACGAGATCCGCACCGGAAGCAAAGAGCCCGGCGGGCGAGCGGTGGTGCGCGGCCGCACCTATAGCGGGCGCGAGCTCTACGACGAGGAGATCTACGCCGAGAACCCCGATCTGGCCGAGGTGCTGCAGACGGAGTTCTCGGCGCTGACGGTAGGTTTTGCCGAGGAGGGGCGGATCTATCAGTACCTGCCGCCTCACCCGCCGCCGGTCCACTATTCGGTCTACCCGTGTACGCCCGATGAACTGGCCCGCTTCAGCGCCAGCTGCGACTTCTTTCGGGCCGTGCTCTTCGCCGCTCAGATCCCGAGCGATGAGCTACTCGCGGCCGCCATCCGTGCCGTGGCCCGCGCCCGGCCCGATGGGCGCGAGTATCTGGTGCAGGCCGGCAGAGAACTGGCCGGCCTGCTGAAGGACGACTACGACCGCCTCAGCGCGCTGGTGCGGCGCATCCGGCCCTGAGCGCGCTCCGGTGGTAGGCATCCCCGCCGCGCTAGGACCGGGCCGCCCGGCCGTGATCATGACTCACGCCTCTGCACGCCGGGCGGCCAGCCCCTCAACCAGCCGATCTGCTTGCCAGGAAGGTGCGCGCCATGCTGCTCGATGTCTTCGCTCGGGTGGATGAGAACCCACTCGAGAGCATTGCCACTACGGCTGCCGCTGCCGACGCGATCGGCTTTGCGGCACTGTGGACGCCGGAGACGGGCCATAACCCGTTCCTGCCGCTGGTGCTGGCGGCCGAGCATAGCACCAGGCTGGGCCTGGGTACCGCTGTGGCGATCGCCTTCCCACGGAGCCCGATGGTGACCGCGCAACTCGCCTGGGATCTGGCAAGCTACTCGGATGGGCGCTTTCTGCTGGGGCTCGGTACGCAGGTGCGGGCGCACATCGAGCGGCGCTTCAGCGCCCCCTTCGACCAGCCGGTGGCCCGCCTGCGCGACTATATTGCGGCGCTGCGGGCGATCTGGGCTACCTTCCAGAGTGGCGCGCGGCTCAACTACCGTGGGCCTTTCTACCAGCATACGCTGATGGTGCCCTTCTTCAACCCCGGCCCGATCGATCACCCGGCCATCCCGATCTACATCGCTGGGGTGAATAGCGGACTGGCTCAGTTGGCCGGCGAGGTGGCCGATGGCTTTCACGCCCACCCCTTCAATAGCGCGAAGTACCTGCGCGAGGAGCTGCGGCCGCAGATCGCCGCCGGGGCTGCGAAGGCCGGGCGAGAGCCCTCCGCATGCCAGGTGGCCGGGAGCGTCTTTGTCATCACCGGGGACGATGCGGCTGCCGTGGAGACGACCCGGGCCTTCGTGCGCCAGCAGATCGCCTTTTACGCCTCGACGCCTACCTACCGGCCCGTTCTCGAGTGCCACGGGTGGGGCGATGTGGGCGAGCGGCTCTCCCAGCTTGCCTCTCAGCAGCGCTGGGCGGAGATGGCCGCCCAGGTGAGCGATGAGATGCTTGCGGCGTTTGCCGTAGAGGCCCCACCGGCAGGCCTGGGCGAAGCTCTCCGGGAGCGCTATGGCGGCCTGCTGGACCGGGTGGGCCTCTACTCGCTGCCCTTCGTGCCCGGCGAGCGCGACGAATTCTGGCGCGGCCTCGTGCGCGATCTGGCGGGATCAACGCCATCCTGACGATGCGCTCGTTTCA
Organism: Chloroflexi bacterium OHK40; assembly: GCA_004367505.1. Taxonomy (GTDB): domain Bacteria; phylum Chloroflexota; class Chloroflexia; order Chloroflexales; family Chloroflexaceae; genus OHK40. Next base: position 22,400 of record SFCB01000233.1, read on the forward strand.
CATCACTTCGAAGGGTTGGGCCTCATCCCGGTTGTGGTCTGATATCATGATGATGAGGAAGGTCGCGCTGCCACCCGCTGGGTCCTCCAGGACGCGCCGGCATCACCTCCACGGCGTCGCGCCAGTAGCGCCCAGCGCCCAACCGCGTGCCGCGTGGGTATGGCGAGCGATGAGGCTGGGATGGCATGGTCAGGCTTGATTCGCTTATTCTGAAACGAGCCTGCGCGCGGGGAGCCCTCCGCGCGCACTGGGAGCCCTATGCCGCCGCCTGGAGCGTTTAGCGCCATCGACCTCACGCCGAATGAGCTCGAGCTCGCCCGGCAGCGCCGCCTGGCTGCGGGCGGCTACCTGGATCTCACGAGTAGTAACCCTACATTGCAGGGCCTGCATTTCCCTGCGGAGATCCTCCGGGAGGCTGCCGAGGACTACTGGGCGAACCGGCGCTACACCCCGGATCCGCGCGGCGATGCGGCTGCCCGCGCTGCGGTGATCGGCTACTACGCGGGCCGTACGCCGCCACTCCCGCTGACACCCGACGATCTCTTCCTGACCGCCAGCACGAGCGAGGCCTATAGTTTGCTCTTTGCCCTGCTCGCCGATCCGGGCGATAACCTGCTGGCGCCGAATGTGACCTACCCGCTCTTCGATTACCTGGCGGCGCTTCGCGGGCTGGAGCTGCGGGCGTACACCCTGCGCGAGGAGGCTGGCTGGGCGATCGACGAGCACTCGCTCGCCGCCGTCGCCGATGCGCGCACTCGCGCCGTGCTGATCGTTTCGCCGCACAACCCCACCGGGGCCGTGCTGCGGGCGCCTCTCCCTGCCCTGTCGCAGCTCGGCCTCCCCCTGATCTGCGATGAGGTCTTTGCCCCGTTTGCCTATGGCGTTCCACACGTGCCGCCGGTGGCCGCGCTGCACCCCGATCTGCCGGTCTTTACGCTCAACGGCATCTCCAAGCTCTTTGCCCTCCCCGACATGAAGCTGGGCTGGGTGGCGCTGAACCACGCCGCCCGTGGCTTCGGCCCACGCCTGGAGTTGCTCAACGACACCTTTCTCGGCGCCAACGGGCTCAGCCAGTGGTTGCTCCCTGCTCTCTTTGCTCGGGGCATGCCGTTCGTTGCCGAGATGGTCGGGCGGGTGCGGGCCAACCTGGACCTGGCGCTTGCCCGCCTCGATGGCCACCCGCGCCTTCGCGCGCGGCTCCCCGACGGTGGCTACTATCTCTTCCCCGCAGTGCAGGGCTGGCAGGACGAAGAGGCCCTGGCGCTCCACCTTCTCGACCATGGGCTGCTTGTGCATCCGGGCTACTTTTATGGCGATCTCCCCGGCGCCCACCTGATGCTCTCGGCCCTCACCGAACCCGCCTCCTTCGCCGCCGGGATCGAGCGCCTGGCCGCCGTCATTTAGACATAAGCATCATTGCTCGGCCCCACGCTCGCTCGGGCGCGTTCTGCCCCCTCCCCCCCTCCACGGCTTCGACGGACGGGCCAACCTGCGGTGTTCCTGCCGACGTTTTCCACATGCCTTTACACTCACACCCTCCACAGGCCGCGAATCGCCCGTTCTAGACGCATGGTACTATTGCAATAGTGCAGACCTGCTTGTATAATGATCCGCAGGTCGCCGCGGCGACCCTTGTGATGACCCTCGCGTGACCCGTCCCCGCCAGGTCGCCCCATGCCTGACACGACAGCGAACCGTGCGCCTGATGAAGCCAGCGCCGACAACGCCCTGCTCAGCGCCCTGCTCACGAGCGAGGTGCCGGCTCGCCATAGCCAGTTGCGCCCGGCCCACCTGCGCTCGGCCACACAGCAGCAGCGAATCGCGCTGCGGGGCTTCCGTCTGCGCAACTGGGTCGATCAGACACTCGTCGTGCTCGAGCGGGGGCTAGTCGTCGCGGCGCTCATCGCCTTCGGCTACTGGCTCGTGGATGGGCCGGTGCGAGATTGGTTCTACATGCGGCAGAGCGAGCGCATCGTGTGGGCTGGTTCACGGGCGGCGACGGCAACCCCGGCTCTGCGCGTGCCTGGCGCTGCCAGCAGCAATCCGCCCTCGGTGGTGGCCGCTGCCCCCTCCCTCCCCTTCACCCGCCC
>SFCB01000057.1 GCA_004367505.1 Chloroflexi bacterium OHK40
CTTTACGCCGCATGATATCCCGTGGAGACGCCCCGATGGGGCGTCTCTACGCTGCATGATATCCCGTGGAGACGCCCCGATGGGGCGTCTCTACGCTGCTGCACGGTACCCCGTGGAGACGCCCCGATGGGGCGGCTCCACGCTGCATGATCTGGGTGGTCGACCACTAGGCGGCGATCTCCTCAGCCGGTTCCTCTGCCGCCTGCTCCGCCTGCTCCGCCAGCCGCGCAGCGCGCCGGCGCAGGGCCAGGCCGCCAGCCACGGCGCTCGCGCCGAGGCTCGCCAGCCAACCCAGCGGGGCCAGGGCCCCACCGGTGTTCGGCAGGGTCGCGGGCACTGGCGCCGGGGCCGCAGGCGCCTCGGGAGCGGGGGCGATCGGGGTCACCGGAAGCGCCAGGCCGATCGCGATCCGGTCGTCGGTGCCGATAGTGACCGGCGAGTTAGCGGCAATGTATTGCTCAACTTCGTCGGCCATGATCAGCCCGGTATCCACCTTATCGGTGCCCTCAGCGAGGGCGGTGTAGCCATCGCCGCCGGCCAGCATGAAGTTGTTCGTGGCCACCCGGAAGGTTGTCGCAGGGTCCACCGCCAGGTTATTGAAGGTGATCCCCGTCACCCGGTCGCCGGCGGGGCGGGCCGGGTCGAAGCTGAAGCGGAAGCCCGCGATCTGCGGGAAGCGTCCGCCACCGCGCTCCACCTGGCTCACACCGTTCTCCAGCGCGGCCTTGAGCTGGGCGCCGGTGATCGTGGTGAGCGCGAGGGTGTTGCCGAAGGGCAGCACCTCGAGCACGTTGCCCACCGTGACCGGGCCAGCCGGGATGGAGGCGCGGATGCCACCACCGTTGGTGATCGCGATCTGGGCGCCACCGTCACGGCCAGCCGCCAACAACGCCTCAGCCACCAGATTTCCGAGGTTGGTCTCCTTCGAGCGCACATCGGCGCGATTGCCGTTAAGCTCCACAGCCGTCTGGCCGATCACGCGGGCCCGCAGCTCGTCCAGGGCGCTGCGGAAGACGGCGATGCGGTTCTCGAAGCCCTGGTCAGGCTCAAGGCTGGCGGCCACCTCGGTGGGGGTACCAACGATATCGATCAGGCGTCCGGAGGCATCGAAGCTGACCGTCACATCACCGAGCCAGCGGCCCCACTCCCAGGCCTGCACGATCGGCACCGCCCGCCCGTCAGGGCCACCCACCAACTCGGGGTAGGGAGGCGTATTGTTGGCAGTCATCGGTCCCATGGGAGTGTGGGAGTGGCCGCCAATGAGCATGGCGATCCCGGGCACCTGGGCGGCGATCTGCCGATCCACGGCGATACCCACGTGGGTCAGGCCGATGATCTTGGTCACTCCCTGGGCCTGTAGCGCGGCCACCTGAGCGCGGGCAGCCTCGATCGGATCGCCGAACTCGAGCCCACGGGCGCCGAGCGCAAGCTCGGGCGTATCCTGCGGGGAAACCCCGAAGAAGCCGAGGCGCTCGCCGCCCTTCTCGATGATCGTGCTCGGCCGGTACTTGCCAGCGATCGGCGAGCCGGAGGGGGCGGTGATGTTCGCGCTCAGCACCGGGAAGCTGGCCCGATCGAGGAAGGCCGCCAGCACCTCCTGGGTCTTATCGAACTCGTGGTTCCCGAGCGTCATCAGCTCGTAGCCCATGGCGTTATAGAACTCGAGGTCGGCCTGGCCGTCGTAGAGGTTGAAGTAGAGCGTGCCCTGGAACACATCGCCGGCGTCCACCAGTAGCACTGGCAGATCCGAGGAGGCACGGATCTCATCGATCAGGCGCTTGCGCCGCGAGACGCCACCGTGGAGGGGATCGCTCCCGTCGAGCACGGGCTCGATCCGGGCGTGATGGTCGTTGGTATGGAGGATCCGCACGCGGTAGGCGGGGGTCTCTTGCGCCAGGGCAAGCCGGTAGCCTCCATCGCTGTAGATCCAGAGCACGGCGCCGGCGCCAAGCGCGACGCTGCCCTTCAGAAACCGACGGCGCGAGATCTTCGGCATAGGTGGATCTCCTCCTCGTCCAGTTGAGCGGTGCGGCCAACCGCACACGACGACACAGGGTGGGCGAAATTGTTCGGACCGTGGGCGCCGCTAATGGTAGCCGAGGCCCGTGGATTTGTAAAGGGGCGATCATCGTCAACGCCCATTCATCAACAGTTAACAGCGGCTTAACCTTTGCCAGCTACAATATTGAGAGCGAGAGCACGTGCCACCGCGTCCTCAGGGTCGCACTGAGGCCGTGTGCGCGCCAGAGGGTGCATCCCGCACCTGGCCCCTGACAGCTGGACCACGTTGTGAGCCTTCGATCCTTCATCGCGCTGCTCGCGGCGGCCACACTCGCTGCTTGTAGCGCCTCGCAGCCCCCGCGTGCCGCAACCGACGCGGCTCCCACCTTGCCCCCCACAGCAGCTCCTACCGCTACCAGTACGATCATCGCGCAGACTCCGCTCGTTCTCCCGATCGCGCCGGAGGAGCTCGCACAGCTACGCGACACGCTCCAGATCGACGGCTCCAGCACTGTCTTCCCCATCACCGAAGCGGCAGTGCGGGCTTTTCGCGGGCTGGCCCCCGGGGTGAGTGTACGCCTGGGAGTCAGTGGGACAGGAGGCGGGTTTCGGCTCTTCTGCGACGGCGCCACGGTAATCTCGGGCGCCTCACGGCCGATCAAGGCGGAGGAGCAGGCCGCTTGCGAGCGCTCCGGGATCACGTTTGTCGAGGTGCCGGTGGCCTACGACGGCCTCACGGTGGCTGTTCACAGGTCGAACACCTGGGCTACCTGCCTCACCCTTGCCGAACTACGCGCCATGTGGGAGCCCGCCGCCACCGGTGTGGTGACCACCTGGCAGGACGTCCGCCCGGAGTTTCTGCCAGCCCCGCTGCACCTGTACGGCGCCGGGGCCGAGTCGGGCACCTACGATTACTTCACGGCCGCCGTAGTGGGTGAGGAGGGCGCGAGCCGCAGCGACTACACGGCCAGCGAGGACGACTACCTCCTCGCCCAGGACCTCGCCGCCGACCCGACCGGCCTGGGCTTCTTTGGTTATGCGTATTATGTTGAGTATTCGAGCCAGATCAAAGCAGTGGCCGTGGACGCCGGGGCGGGATGCGTCGCACCCACGGTGGACACGATCACCAGTGGCAGCTACTGGCCGCTCTCGCGCCCGTTGTTCATCTATGTACGCGCGGACGCCCTGGAGCGACCAGCAGTGCGAGCTTTTGTGGAGTTCTACCTGGCCAATGGCCCGACCCTGGCCACGGAGGCCCGGTACATTCCCCTGCCCACACGAGTCTACCGCCTGGGGGCGCTGCGCCTCGAGCGTCGAGTGGTAGGATCCATCTTTGCGGGCGGCTCAGAGGTGGGCGTCTCGGTTGAGCAACTCCTGGAGCGAGAGCAGTAGCATGCGCCTCCCCATCCGCACCCAACTCCTTGGCGGCTTCGCCCTCGACCTGCTGCTCATGTTCGCCCTGGGCTACGTGGCGGTGCAGCAGATGAGCGTGATGGACGCCCGGGCGGCCTTTGTGCAGGAGCATACGATCCCCTCTCTCGACGGGGTGGCGGCGATGAACGCGGTGATTAGCGGCTACCGGCTGGAGCAACTCGAGTACGTGCTGCGCACCAACCCCGCCGACGACACGCGCACCCTGCAGCGCCTGGCGCAGCTTGAGCAGGAGATGGCCGGCCACCTCGCCGCCTATCGCCAGCTGCTCGATGTGCGCGCCGCCGAGATGAGCACCGAGCGCCACGAGGCTGAACACCAGCTGCTCGACACGGTGGAGCGTGCCTGGGGCAATCTGGTGGCCTTTACCTACGAGCGCTTCATTCCCGACGCCTCGGTCGTTACCTCGGGCAGCGTGCGCCCGAGCCACTCGCGGCTCAACCCACTCTACGACGAGCTGGATCGCCCGATGGAGGCCCTGACGGCCGAAAGCCAGCGCCAGGCCAACCAGGCCCTGGCCGTGCTCGATGGCGCTTACGCCACTGCCCGAGGATTCATTGTGGTCGACACCGCGCTGGCGGTGGTCGTCTCAGCGGCGATCGGCCTCATCCTCTCCGGTCGCATCGCCCTGCGGATCAGGCGTCTCACCAGCGCGGCTGGCCGCGTCGCGGCGGGCGATCTCACGCCGCGCGTTGCCGTTACCAGCTACGACGAGCTGGGCCAGCTGGCCGATGCCTTCAACCAGATGGTCGCGAGCCTGAGCGAGCAGCGCCGAACGCTGGAGCAGCGCAACGACGCGCTGCAGGCCAGCCTGGCTCGCCAGCAGCAGCTCACCAACGACCTGCTACGACGCCAGCAGGCTGAGGAAGAGGCCCACCGGGCCCAGGCTGCCGCCGAGGCCGCCAGCCAGGCCAAGAGTATGTTCCTCGCCACCATGAGCCACGAGCTGCGCACCCCGCTCAACGCCATCCTCGGCTATGCCCAGCTGCTGCGGCTTACCACGCCCCGGCCGCCCGGCGAGAGCGAAGCCGACCTGCTCGACCGCATCCTCACAGCGGGCCGCCATCTTACCGGCCTGATCAGTGATGTGCTCGACTTCTCGCGGGTGGAGCAAGGCGCCCTCGACCTGTGTCTGAGCCATGTCGATGTCGGAGCGCTCACCCGCGAGGCCGCCGACGTGGTGGCGCCGCTCGTGAGCCGCCATCGCAACCGCCTGCGGATCGAGTGCCCGCCCGAGATTGGATCGATTGTCTCCGACGCTGGCCGGGTGCGCCAGATTTTGCTCAACTTGCTCTCCAACGCAGCCAAGTTTACCGAGGATGGACTGATCACCCTGCGCGTTAGCCGGGAGGAACAGACAGCAGGCGGGGAACAGATCGTCTTTGCCATCTCCGACACCGGTATTGGCATCGCCCCCGAAGATCAAGCCCGGCTCTTCCAGCCCTTCAGCCAGGTGGACAGCTCGGTGACTCGCCGCTACGAAGGCACCGGGCTGGGGCTGGCTCTGTGCCGGCAGCTTTGCATAGCCCTCGGCGGCACAATCGACGTAGCGAGCGAGCCTGGTATTGGCTCAACGTTTACCGTACGCCTGCCAGTCGAGGCGTCTGCCGGCAGGCCAGACTCCGACCTTCTGAGCATCGCCGGTACACGCGCGACCCAACCCTGATACACTGCGGAAAGGCCCCGATGAAGAAGATCCTCGTCGTCGACGACAACTTCGACAACCGTATGATTATTGCCCAGATGCTCAAGCTCAGCGGCTTCGGGGTGGTGCTCGCCAGCGATGGGCAGCAGGCGATCACGATGAGCGAGCGCGAGGGCCCCGACCTGATCCTCATGGACCTGGCGATGCCCGGGGTGGACGGCTGGAGCGCGGCGGCCAGCATCCGGGCGCGCCCCGAGCTCGCCCACGTCCCGATGATCGCCGTGACCGGCCACGTTACCCGCGACGATATCGAGCGGGCGCTGCGGGCCGGATGCGACGACTATCTCGCCAAGCCGATCGACTACGAGACCCTTCTGCTGAAGGTGCGCACCTTGCTTGCGGCCTGACGCAACCACGAAACGTTTTGCAGGGCTCGCGAGGCAGGATGCGACAGCCACTCCTACCCGCTCCCATAGCGACCCGGCACTGCCCTCCGGCAGGACGCGGCGTCCGGGGCTGAGCGCCATATCATACGCAGGCGCGCTGGCCACTCCCGGAGAGACGCGGCACTGCCCACCTCAGGAGGGAGGCAGCGTGCTGCGTCCCTCTGGAGGCCCGGCGATGTTTCCCAGCGCGCCCGGCGCGTTCGTCGCAGGCGCGCCCTGAAAATCCGCCGACAGTTCGTTTGTGTACATGCGATGGTAATGCCATCTACGACACACAGGCGTAAACTGATTGGGCGGATATGAAGAAGGCGCTGGTGCTCTCGGGGGGCGGTGCACGGGGTGCGTACCACGTGGGCGTGATCGAAGCCCTGGTAGAGCTCGGCTGGATGGAAGATGGGCGGGGCCCCGACATCATCGCGGGCACCTCGATTGGCGCGATCAACGCCGCCGCGCTGGCATCGGGCCTCACCGTCGCGCAGCTACGGGAGGTGTGGCTGCGCATGCACACCGAGGATGTCCACCGGCTCTCGGCGGACCTGCCACCGGTCGTACGGCCACTTATGCGCTTTTTGCTCCGCAGCGTCCTCACCTCACAGGCGCACGGCGGCGCCGGGGTGGACGAGCTACCGCCCGAGGAGCGCGGGCAGAGCGCCCAGAGCCTGCTCGGGCGCCTTGGCGAACTGTTCCGCGCCCGGCCATTCCGCAGCCTGCTAGACACGGCTCCCTGGCGGCGCACGTTGACCGGCTGGATGGACTTTGAGCGGATCAACAGCGCCAGCGCGCCGGCGCTATTGATCGCCGCGACCGAGCTCCAGAGTGGTGCCCTGGAGCTCTTTTGCAACCGGCCCCGCAGCGGCCGCCCCGCCACCACGATCGGCATCGAGCACCTGATGGCCTCCTCGTCGATCCCGGTCGTCTACCCGTGGACCACCATCGGCGGCGGGCGCTACTGGGACGGGGCCGTGATCGCGAACACGCCGCTGGACCCCGTGATCGAGCTGGCCGGCGACGACGAGCTCGACATCCTGGTCGTGATGATGACACCATGGAGCGCGACGCCGGGTGGAGCGGGTGCGGCGCTGCCACAGGACATGGTGCAAGCGCTGACACTCACCCTCGACTGGGCGCTGCTGGCATCCTACCGGGTGGCCTTCGAGCGGCTCGAGCAGCGCAACCAGCTCGCGGCGGCCGTCGCACGCCTGCGGGCCGCCGGTATCGAGCCGCCCGGGCCGGCGCCACGGCCGATCGCCATGCCCACCGTGATCGCTCCCCAGCAGCTGATGCCCCTGGAGTGGATCGTCGACTATGAAGATGGGAACCACTGCCAGCTTTTCGAGCTTGGCAGGGCCGACGCACGGCGCGCATTCGCCGCCCGCTAGCCCCAACCCAGCGCTAGGCGTGCTCGCTGACAGGGGCCTCGACCCGGCGCGGCGGCAGCGCCAGCAGCCAGTGCTCGAGGGCGCCGAGTGAGATCAGCGCGGCGAGCAGCGCCAGGCGCGGCCCGGTCGCTTCGAAACGGTGCGCGTAGGCCGCCAGCCAGAGCATGATTGCCAGTAGCGTCGCCACCGAGACCGAGGGAAGAAAGAAGGCACTGGGCGGGCGACAGGCCCAGAAGCTGCCCAGGTACCGCAGGTGGGGCGGAAAGAGCTCGACATTGAGCGAGCGCACACCGAGCAGCACATTGAGCTTCGCACTATGCTGCAGGGCCCAGCTCAGCATAATCACCAGCGGCCCCAGCAGATTGCGCGCATCGTGGAGCAGCCAGGCCAGCAGGATGAGTTCGGCGGCCACCGCGATCTCGTGGTGCAGGTGGGTGCCAAGGGCATAGCCGAAGCGAAACACGCCCCGCGCCCCCGTGGGACAGGGCGCGCGCCAGGGACCGGTGAGCACGCCGCTGTAGAATGCGAGCTCATGCCAGGCCCAGATCAGCGTGCCCGCGACGAAAGCGCGGTAGGCGCCGGCCAGGCCCATGTCGTGGCGCACGAGCCAGAGTTCATGATGTGCCAGGGCGAGCAGCGGCAGCCCGAGCAGCAGCGCGATACGCCCGGCATGTGGGCCACGCCGGTTGAGCGCCGCGACCCCTGCCGTAAGCCCGACCCACAGGCCGATCGCGGCCAGGAGCGGGTAGAGGAAGATGTGGGGCCAGACGGGAAGGGGCGTCAGCATGGCGGTTGCACCATCCAGATCGGGGCGCCAGGAGCCCGGCACCAGGGCGGGGGTGCCGCATCGCGCCATGACATTTAAGCAAGGCCAGTGCATAGATCGTAACACGGCGCGGGGATGCGTGTCAATCAGCCCTGGCCCGGGTCATAGAAGAAATGTAGTTTCCCCATGCGGCCTGGGAGCGCGGGCGTCTCGCCCGCCCCGGCGGGATGCAGGTGGGACGCCCGCGCTCTCGGCAAGGGTCTTCCGGGCGGCCGCGCTAGAAGCATCGGGGTGGACCGTCTATTCCTGCACATCCCGCGTGCCGTGGCGCTGAAGCGCGCGGCGATGGGAAGGCAAAGCCCGCCGACGCGGGCTCCCGAGCGTCGCCGGTGGTGGCGGTTGCCCAGCCCACACCGCAGTGGTGATGCCCACCCCCGCGCAAGTGGAGGCGGGCTGGCATGCAGAACGATACGCCACCCCCCGCGTCAACAGATATCTACTCCTGAGAGTCACGCTCGGCGCCGTAGCGGCTCAGCCGCTCGCGAACCGGGCGCAGGGCGGCCAGCACAAGGACGGTGATAACGGTGCCGACCACGCCGAGAAAGTAACTCCCGGTGCCCGCCGCCATGCCGATCGCCGCCACCAGCCAGATCGTGGCGGCCGTTGTCATCCCCCGCACGTGATCACCGTCGCGAAAGACGGCCCCGGCGCCGAGAAACCCGATCCCGCTGACGATCTGCGCCGCGATCCGTGCCGGGTCTCGCCCGACCTGGCCACTTTCAGGGCCCGGAGCAAAACCGTAGATCGACAGGATGGTAAAGAGGCAGGCGCCAACTGAAACCAGGATGTTCGTGCGCAAGCCCGCCGACTGGCCGCTGTACTCACGCTCGCCGCCGATAATGCCGCCAAGCAGCGCGGCGAGCGCGATCCGGCCTGCGAGTTCCCACGGCATGGCGCCGAGCGCCTGGCTCAGCCCCGTCGCTCCGCCCATGCTTCCCTCCTTCTCTAGCCGGCACCCTCGCCAACCGCTACACGGCCAGGCACCCGGCGGGCGCGGCCCAGGGCAGGCCCGCAGGTCGTACCGCCGCCACCGGCGGCATCTCGTCAAGAATGGAGCGAGCGCGTCGCCCGCATGGCGAGAGCGATCAGCAAGCCACAGGCCAGTGCCACGACGCCGAAGAGGAAGGTTTCGCCGATCACCCGGGCGGCCACGTCCATCAGGAAGCGGGCTGGCTCGCTGGCAGCGAGCGGATCACCCGCCCCGGCCCGGCGCAGGGCATCCTGGCGCTGCACGCCCCACAGAGTGAGCACAGCCACCCCGACGGTCATCCCCACCAGGCGGAGAGCGATCACGATCGCGGACACAGCGCCCCGCCGGTCTTCCGGGGCAACCCGGATCACGGCATCGGCTGCGGGGGCCAGCACGAGCCCGAGCCCCGCGCCGGCTAGCACCATGTGGAGCACCATCACGGCGTAGGGCACATCCGCGCTCCAGCGGCTCATCAGCCCGAAGCCGGTGGCGGCCAGGCCGAGCCCACCGAGGGTTACCAGCCGATCGCCCAGGCGCCCGGCGAGAGCGCCGCCGGGAAAAGCGGCGGCGGCCATCGTCAGGGTGAGGGCCGAGAGGAGCCAGCCGGCGTCCCAGGCGGCCCGCCGCAACACGTCGGGGTCGGCGCTCTCGAAGAGCAGCAGGCGGGTGTTCACGAAGAGCGGCACGTTGGTGATCGCGAGGGCGAGCGCGAAGCCGAGCAGGGCGTTCACGGCGCAGGCTGCCGCCGCGCCTCGATCACGGAAGAGCGCCAGATCGACGAGCGGGTAGGTGGCGCGGCGCTCCCACCAGACGAAGGCGGCCAGGAGCGCGAGCGCGAGCAGCACGAGCGGTAGGGCATAGGGTGGCGGGCCGGCCCGCTCGCCGTAAAAGTCGCTGGCGCCGAGCTCGGCACCAGCGGCCAGGCCCAGGTTCAAGGCGGTGAGGCTGGCGCTGATCAGCAGCGCACCCTGCCAGTCGAAGCTACCAGGGGCGCGGCGCTGGGGCACATCACGCAGCGCCCACCAGGTGAGCGCCAGCGCCACGAGGCCGATCGGCAGGTTCACCCAGAAGAGCAGGCGCCAGTCGTCGAAGGCCCGCATCAGCACGCCGCCGTAGAGGTGGCCCACCATCCACCCCGCCGTGTCTACCGCGCCGATGAAGCCCAGTGCCGCCGCCCGCCCCGCTGGCGGAAAGATGTCGCTCACGAGCGCCATGCTCACCGGCACCATCGCCCCGGCCCCGAAGGCCTGCACCGCCCGCCCAAACACCAGCACCTCCAGGCCTGGCGCCGCAGCCACCACCACCGAACCGGCGATGAAGACGCCCAGAGAGACGAGGTAGACCATCCGGCGGCCCAGCAGGTCCGACAACCGACCCATGAAGGTCATACTGATCGTATAGGCCAGCAGGTAGGCGCTCACCACCCAGGCCGCCCGGTTCAACTCGGTATCGAGCGAGACCCGCAGGTCGAGCATGATCTTCGGCAGTACGGCGCTGGCCACGGTCAGATCTACCGCGCCCACGAAGATCGCGAGGGCGACGAGGCCGAGGGTGAACCGAGGGGAGACGCGGGATTGGGGAAGGCGCTGATCCATGCGTATCGCCAGAGTTCCTTCGCATGTCCGGCTGGATGGTGTCCATCAGCGGGGATGCGCGGAGAGTCCGCAGATCCTTTCGCACAAACACCGCCTGGACACGAACAAACCGGATTTGAGATCCACCATCACTCACGGTGGCCAGGCCATGGGCGCGGGAGCAGCGGCCCGCCGGGTGGCGTGCCTTAGCACACCACCGGCGCCCGCACATCCACGGCCTTATCGTAATCGCTAAAAGTGATCGTCCAGGTGGTGGGCTCCTGGCCATCGGGGGCGGCATCGGTGAGGACGATGCGGCTCGCGCGCATACTCGCCTGGTCGGCCCAGAGCTCCACGGCGACGGACCCCGCACCTACCAGACCACCACTGATCGGCTGGAGTTTCTCACCGGCGATCGTGCCACGCAGGTGGTAGTGGGGCCGCCCGTCGAGATCTTCAACGCCCACCAGGGCGATCTCGTCGAAGCCTTCCTGGAGCAAGAACTCGATGCCCCGGTCGGGTGCGAAGAGCACGGCCGGGTCGAAGGCGACGCCGGGCGCGAGGCACTGCCACTCGCGTGTGATCGGGTTGGTGAGGAACTGCTGGCCGCCGAGGGAAACGGTGCGCAATTCGGCCACGGCGCCACCCAGGGTGACGTTCAGCACAGCCAGCACTCCATCGGGACGGGCGAGGTCACCCTCCATGCGGTTCAGCACGGTCAGGCCGCCGGCGTCGATGGCCACGGGCGCACCCGTGAGCTCAATGACGAAGTGGACGCTCTGGCTGGCCTGGGTGGCACGGCCCACGGCGGCGCTGATCTCGCGGGGGGTGGGCGTTGGGGTTGGCACGGGCGTCGGCTCGGCGGGGCGGCCACAGGCAGTGAGGAGCAGGGCGAGGAGCAGCGGAGCAACGATCTGGCGCACGTTCACCTCAACCACGAAAGGCGCGAAGGGCAAAGGGCGCGAAGCCCACGAACACCATACCACGAACGAGCGAAGCCCACAACCGCGCCCGGCGTGGCCCGCAGGGCGGAGGCCACACCGGAGGATTACAGGGCACCGCAGTGGCAAGGGGCGATGTGTAAGGGCGCGAAGGGATCGGTGATCCCCTCGCGCCCGTGGTGGTCCTGGTGTTCCTGATGGCTACTGGTAATGTACCTGCACCGCCACCCAGTCGAGGGAGAAGTCGCGGGAGGTGTTGCGAGCCACGTTGATCACCCGAACGCGGAAGCTGGTGTTACTGAGCTCGCTGCTCGTCCAGGTGCGGCCCCAGGTATTGGTGGCGCCACCCAGGGTATACGTGGCCTCGCTGGTGCTCAGGGTACCCGTGGCGAGAGCACTCGTCCAACTGCTGCCGCCGTCCCAGGAGAGCTGGACGCAGATCCGAGGTGAGCCCGAGGTGCTGTCGGCGCGGGCATCGAGCCGCACCTCAATGCCGTTGATCGTCGCGCCGCCTGGCACGCTGATGTTATAGTCGCGGTAGATATGCTTATCCTTGCCGCTATTGGTGCAGTTGTTGTTCGTATTGGTGCCGCTGTTGGTATCCACCGCGAAGGCGCCGTCGTTGGCGTGGGCGTTGGCCGGGCTGCTCTCGTAGCCGTTGTTGTCGCCCGCACTGCTCGTAACGGCCGCATTGGCACTGGGGCTGAGCAGACCAGTGCTGGTCGCACCGGCCGGGGTAGTGGCGCTGGCGGTGTTGGAATAGGCTGAGTCGCCGCCGGTGTTGAAGGCGCGGACGCGGTAGCTGTAGCTGGTGCTGGCGCTGAGGCCCGTATTGCTATAGCTGGTAACATTCGCACCCACGGTAGCGATCTGAGCAAAGCTGGAGCAGCCGCTGCCCTGGCAACGCTCGATCTTGAAGCCGTCTTCGTTGCTGCTTGCGTCGGTCCAGCTCAGGTTGATCTGGCTACTGGATGCGGCCGTCGCGCTCAGGCTCGTTGGCGCGGCGGGCGGCGAGGGCGGCGGCGCGGCCTGGGCGCCGTCCACCACGAGGGCGAAGGGCTGGGGCCCCTGGGGCACATTGGCGCCGGAGATCGTTACCGTCCAACTGCTGCCAGCAGCAGGCGCCTGGATGTAGACGTTCTCGACGTTGTTGACGCTATCGGCGGTACCGTTAGGCGCCGACCAGCCACCAGAGAAGACGTTGCCCCGGTAGGTGGTGCTGCCACTGGTGACGGTGAGGTTGAGGTTGTTTACCAGATTGGTCGCGGCCGAAGCGGTAGAGGGGTAATCGCTCCAGACGAGGGTCACCTTGAGAGGTGTACCGCCGACGGCGTTGTAGGTAGCGCTGAAAGTACCGCCGGTGCTGAGGCCGCTGGTATTGTCCACATAGATCGCGCTGCCATCGGTGGCATTGACCAGGTTCACCCGGCCCCAGCCCTCGTGGACATTGGGGATGGGGTAGTCATTGTCGTTCACACCGTCATTGTTCTCGTCCAGCAGGTCTACGGCCGAGTTGATCAGCGTCGCCTTCACGAGTGCGGCGCTGGCGCTGTGGGAGTAGGCCTTCTGGTAGAAGTCGCGCACGACGGTGGCGGCTCCAGCGGCAAGGGGGTTGGACATCGAGGTGCCGCCGAAGTACTTATAGTAGGCATTTCGCGGCATACCCCAGCCATCGGACTGATAGAGCCCGGTCTGGGGATTGGTGCTCCCGTCATAGCCCTGCTGGTAGAGGTCGGAGTACCAGGAGAGCACCCAGGTGCCGGGGGCCACCACATCGGGCTTGATGCGGCCATCGTCGGTGGGACCACGGGATGAGAAGGCGGCCATCTGCTCCGAGTTGCCCGCACTCAGGTCGTCGGCGATCGGGTTCGCGGTGAAGCCCCAGCGCTGGCGCGGCGTACCGAGCAAGTTCTGGCCACCCATCGAGCTACAGGTTTGCCCGTTCTGGTAGGCCGTATCGTTCGAGGTGTAGGTCAGACTGGTATCGCACTGGTAGTTGCCCTGGCGGTCATTCTCGCTAGCGCCGATCGTGATGACATTCTTGGCCGTGGCTGGGGCACCAATCGAGTCATTGTCCACCACACCGTCGGCGTTGGCATCGGCGCCGGAGTTCCCCGCCGAGAAGGTGATCGTCATCTGCGGGTTATCCCAGATGAAGTCATCGGTGGTAGCACTATTGGCGTTGTAGTCACCGGCCACCGCAGCACCCCAGGAGTTGGCATGCACGCGGGCGCCGGCGTTGTAGGCCTGCTGGAAGAGATTGTAGAGGTCATTCAGGCCGGTGAGGTAGTAATCATTCTGTAGACCGTAGAACGTCTTACAGAAGTTGGAGGTCACGACATAGTTCTCCACAGCCTGGAAGACGAGACGGGCTGCCGGAGCTACGCCGCGCCCAAAGCCGCCCGGGTCGCCACGGCTGAGCACTGAGCCAGCCACGTGGGTGCCGTGGCCGCTGTCCACATCAACCGCGCCATCATTGACGATCGAGGAGAAGCAGCTATCGGTGACGCCGGGGAAGTTCTGGATAGCGACGATATCGGTGGCGGCGATATCGCGGTGGGCGGTGGAGGCCGTACCGCCGCCGATCCCGGTGTCGGCCACGGCCGCGATCTGGGTCGAACCATCGTAGCCATTGGCATTGGCCGTGGCACCACCGATGATCGTGCCGCCGCCGTACTCATTGTGCGTCTCATTCAGGACGTAAGGCTCGATCCACGCGACATCCATGGACTGGGCGATCCGGTTGATGGTAGCCCGGTCCGCATTCACCACCAGACGCTCGGCGTCCACCTCGGCCAGTTCGGCGCCCGCCGCAGCGGCCGCTGCGGCCACCGCGGCGCGGTTGCCACCCCGCTCGATGTAGACGCTGACCAGTTGCTGGCCGGTGGTGGCGACCGCCGGGCTGATCGCGTAGAAGGGGTGGAAGAGGCCCACGTAGGCCGTGCCACTCACCCGGCGGACCTGCGCCGCCTGGGCGGCCGACATCCGCACCTTGAAGGCATTCTCCGGAATATAGTCCAGCAACTCGGCACCAGTGGCGGCTAGAGCCGCCTTCCAGGCGTCGGTCACCGGGCCGTCGGCCTGCACGATGTAGTACCCCGGGCCTGTGCTGGGCGGGGCGCGGCGGGTGAGCCCGAGCGGCGTCGCGGCGATCTGGCCGGCGGCCGGGTTGAAGGTGATCGCGCGCAGCCTGATTGGCGCGCCACTCTGGGCCCGGGGCGCCGCCTGGGCGAAGGAGCCTCCGGCGACGGTAGCCACGAGGAGCAGGATCACGGCGAGCGCGGCAGTTCCTCGGAGACGCATGGTGCGGACGTCCTTTCGCTACGGTTCCGGGCACAGCTGGCGCCAATCCGGCAGCCCGTTGCCGGCGCGCCGCAGGATACGGCACGGCCCGCCTGGCGGCGTTGCCAGACGGCGATGGCGCTTCAACAGGGTGGGGACCTTACAGCCGGTTATTATGCCAGATCGTGGCGCGCTTTACAAGCTTGACACATAGACAAGCCCCCCCGCCGCCGAGGGCGAGGGGGCTCGTTGGGAAGGAGCGACACCGGGTATCAGCGCCTGATGATCGGAAGGAAGAGGAAAAACTGGTCGAGGTCGATCACCAGCCGCGCGCTAGTGTTAGAACCCAGCACGGCCGAACTGCTCGGCGAGCTCAGGCTCACAATCAGCGCAGGGGCCGTCCCCACCTCCGACTTCGCGATCGTCGCCGTCACCGACTTGCTCGTCTCGCTGGCCGCGAAGTTCACGGTGCCCGCCAGCAACTCCACGTCGGTCGCCAGATCGGCTTCGATGGTATAGCTGACACTGGCCGTTGAGCTCAGGCCGCCCTGGCGCGTCACGGTGAAGGCCACCTCGTAGTTGCTACCATTCTCGCTCACGCTGGCCGTGCCGATGTTGAGCAGCGAGGTACCGCTATCGATCACCGTGACGGTATGGGTGGTGGGGCCAGTCAGGGTGGCGCGCGGCGGTGTCCCGCCCGGCGTCCCAAGGGTGACGATGATCGTCTCAGCCGGCTCGGTGACGGAGTCGTTCACGAGGTTGAAGCTGATGTTCGCACTCGTGGCGCCGGCCGGGATGGTGAGGGTCCCGTTGGTGAGATCGTGGTCACTCCCGCCAGCGGTACCGCTCACGGTGTAGGGCACGCTGATGTTCTGGTTGCTCACCACACTCAGGCTGAGCGGGATCGAGACCGTCCCGGTCGTCTCGCTGACAGTCTGGGCGGCCGAGCCGAGAGCGAGAGTGCGCACGCGGCGGGCTGCCTCTTCCACGGCGTTGCCCGCGTTGACGATCCCCGCGCCGCAGGTGGAGGTACTGCAGTCGCTGTAGCCCGGGAAGGGTGTCACCGTATCCTGGAGGATGTCGAGCACCTCGGTGTTGCTCAGCCCCGGGTTCACGGAGAGCATGAGGCTCACGATCCCGGCGACGTGAGGCGAAGCCATACTGGTGCCGTTGTAGGCGGCGTAGCCGTCGGTGGTGGGCGAAGTGGTGCCGTTGCTCACCGTGGAGAGCACACCGGTATCGTAGAGCGGGCTATCACCGCCGGGAGCCGACAACTCCACCAGGGAGCCGAAGTTGGAGTAGCTGGCTTTATAGCCATCCTGGTCGGTCGCGGCGACAGTGATGACGTTGTTGCAGTTGCCCGGCTGGAAATTGGAGACGTTCTGGTCGCTATTGCCGGCTGCAACGACCACCACGGCGCCGGTAGCAACGGCAGCGTTGATTGCGTCCTGCATGGTGATGCTACAGGAGCCGCCACCGCCGAGGCTCATATTGATCACCCGGGCGGGGTTGGGATTGTCGGGCACGCCGCTGACGCTCAGACCGGCGGCCCAACGCACGGCCGCGGCGATATCGTTCAGGGTGCCGCCACATTTACCGAGGCCACGGAGGTGCAGGAGCCTGGAGGCCCAGTTCACACCTACTACGCCCTTGCCATTGTTGGCGCTGGCGCCGATCGTACCGGCGACGTGGGAGCCGTGCCAGGAGCTATCGGTGGGCACGCCGCAGCCGTCAGAGATCTCCACCCAATCGCCGGGGTCACTGGGATCGGGGTCGCGTCCATCATCGTCGTTGCCAACGAAAGGATCCGACACAAAGTCGTAGCCACTATTGCCAGCGGGCGTCCGGCCCGCCAGGTCCTCGTGGTTGAGGAGGCCACCGGTATCGATCACGGCCACAACGAGGTTCGAGTTGCCGGTGGTGATATCCCAGGCGGGTGGCATGTTCACGCCGTAGTTGTTGGCCGGGTTCGAGGTACCCACGGGATTGACCGGCTGGAGGTGCCACATCTCAGCGGCGTAGCGCGGGTCGCTGGGGATGAGGGCCGGGTACAAGCGAACGTTGGGCTCAGCGTAGGCCACGGACGGGCTGGTTGCCACCTGGGCGGCAAGCTGGGCGGCCTCGGCGGTGGTCATGGCTCGAGGCAGCTGGAGCACGTGCAGGTCGGGGGCGGGGCCAGCAGCCGCGTAGCTGAGGCTGAGGCCCGTCTCGGCGCTGAGCTGAGCGGCCACCTGATCGGGCTGGGCCTGGGATTGGGCGGCGAGATCGCCTCCGGGCCGCAGGCCAACAATGAGCTGGTCAACAAGATCGGCGGCGGGGGCGGTCTGACGGACGGGGCCGGCAGCGGCGGGGGCAACAAGGGCGAGGAGGAGGAGGGCGGCGAGAGCGATCAGCGGCACGCGAGTGCGAGACATAGGGTTCCCCGTGGTTGGCTAGCGGCAACACGCTGACTCTTTGCGGCCTGAAGCGCTACCTGGTAGAACGGCGTAACGGGACTTTCTTGGCGGGCCGAGCGCCATGCTAACGTACGCGGGTAGGTTGCACCATGGGCCAGAAGGTGGAAAGGCTGCCCCAACCAGCGCGGCGCTCCTCAGGCCCGGCCCGCTGCCAGTCGGCCATGCCGGAGTAGCGTGCAGGGCGATAGATGGCTGACTTCTCGGCGCAACCGTCCCGCCTCACCGTTCTGGCACTCCCATACTGCTTACCCTGCGGGCGCGGCACCCGTATTCACGCGCCGCTGAAGCCATCGATCGTTGTCTCGATCAGCTCGACGGCCGCCTGCATCGTAGCAGTATCGAAGGCGAATCGGGCGCCCGCTGCGGCGTAGAGCTCGGGCAGGGTCACCGTACCGCCCAGCGCCAGCGCGCGCCGGTAGGCCTGGACGGCAGCCTGCTGGTTGGCGAGGGCGGCGCGCCAGACCTGCACCGCCCCGAGCTGGGCAAGGCCGTACTCGACGTAGTAGAACGGGTAGCGGTAGATATGCTGCTTACGGTGCCAGCCTGTCGCCCGCTCGGCCTCCAACCCCGACCAGTCGATGGCGCCCATAAAGCGCGCCCAGAGCTTGTCCCAGGCGGCGTCGCAGGCGGCGGGATCGTCGGCATCGGCGGGATGGGTGTAGGCCCAGTGCTGAAAGCCGTCGACGACGGCCATATAGGGCCAGAAGAGCAGGATGCCCTCAAGATGCTCGACGCGAGCCCGGGCATAGCCAGCCTCATCATAGAAGCCGCCGTCGGCGCGGCGCAGATAAGGCGCGGCCAGCAACTCCATCGCCATCGAGGCGACCTCAGCGAACTCCACCGACACATCACGCTGCTGATGGTAGGGCAGGTGCAGCGACTCGAACACGTGGAAGGCGTGCCCGGCCTCGTGGAGCAGCACCCGAATATCGGTAGGCAGGCCAACGGCATTCATAAAGATGAATGGCCGCCGGGCTACAGGAAAGCTGGTGCAGAAGCCGCCAGGGGCTTTCCCCTTGCGGTTGTCCAGATCGAGCAGAGCCTCGCGGCGCATCGTGGCAAGATATGCGCCGAATGTCTCGTCCACGCGGCCCATCACGGCCTCGGTCCGCGCGGCGAGCTCGGCGCCGTCGGCGAATGGGCGGAGCGGCGCCGCGTCCGGCGGCTGAGCGTCGGTATCCCAGGGGCGCAGCCGATCGAGGCCGAGGCGGGCAGCGCGCCGGGCATAGACACGGGCCGCAGCGGGCACCGCAGCGGCCTCGATCGCCTCATGGAAACGCAGACAGTCATCCGGCGTGTAGTCGAAGCGCTTCCGCAAGCGCCAGGCGTAAGCCCGATAGTCGGGCTCACCGGCATTCGCCGCGATCTGCAAGCGGAGTGCGAGAAGCTGGCGCCAGATCTGGTTGATTGCCTCCCGATCGGCCAACTGGCGAGCCGCAGCCAGACGCCAGACCGCCTCGCGGGTAGCCCGGTCGGGATTCTGGAGCAGCGGCGCGGTCTGTGGGATGGTCAACTCGTGGCCGCCCCAGCTGATCGTCTGGGCGCCGATGAGCCGGTTGTACTCGTTGCCAAGGCGGCGCTCCTCGGTTTCCAGCGGCAGGTTAGCCTCGCGGAAGAGCTCGGCCTCGGCGCGCAGGTTGCGCAGCGGCACGGCGAAGCCAGCCGGTTCGAGGCCGCTCGCCAGTAAACGATCCTTGAGCTCCTGGTCGGCCGCCATAGCCTGCGGGTAGACGCCGGAGAGGAAGGCGTTAAAGCGAGCCTCAGCCGCTGCGTCGGTCGTGTCGCAGTTCGTGGCCAGCGAGAGCCGGGCGTAAGTTTCGGAGAGAAGCTCATCCAGCCGGGTCCAGTCCGCGAGCCATGCGTCGGCGGTGTCGGCACTGAGGGGCGCGGCGCGGAGGGCATCGAAGGCGGGACGCCACTGCTCCCAGGACCACTCGAGCGTCTCCAGAGCCGAACCGGGAAGGGATAGAGCGATCACGTGCACACCTTTCGGATCACACCAGCAGAGCCCGGGAAGTATAGCCGCACGGACTGGCCCGTGTCAACGGTGAGCCGTTGCACAGAAGCGCGCGGCGGGCTGGCGTGCAGGGAGATACGGCACGCCCCGCTCCCGTTGAGGCAGGGACAGTGAAGCATGGGCCGTATAATGAGCGCATGCCGATCGAATTGCTAAACTGGCTGCTGAGCCCCGAGGCCGTCTCGGCGGCGGCGCTGCTGATCTTTATGGCGGGCCTCTCCGACGGTATTGGCAGCCAGGGGGTGACGCTGCTGATCAACCGGATCACGCCGCTGCGCTTCGTGCTGGGCCTGCTCGCTTCGGCGGCGCTCTTTCTTGTGAGCGCCGCCCTCTGGGTGGCGGCCCTCTGGCTCAGTGTGCGGACGCTCTATGGGGTCAGTGTGCCGCTTGCGCTCTTCTTCGTTGCCGTGAGTGCGGCGTATGGCCCATTGCTCCTCGGCGCGCTGCGCCTGCTCCCCCTCATCGGCACCCCGATCTGGGTGCTGCTGCGACTCTGGAGTTTCGGCGCGGCGCTCGCCTCCATTCAGGCGGTGACAGGTCTCGGCTTCTGGCAGGCAGCACTGGGCGCCCTCGGTGGCACGTTGCTGCTCGCCGGGGCAAGCTGGCTCCTCAGTGAGCCTGCCGCCGCCGTGGGCGGGCGCCTCTGGGCCCTGGTGACGGGCCGGCCACGGCCTCTGGAGCGGTCGGCTCCACCACTCGTTATCCCCGGCTATGAGCCCGCAATAGAGGTTGAGCCATGATCGGCGTGGTGCTCTGGGTGGCCGCGATCCTCTGCGCACTCCTGATCGTAGCCGCGATCGCCGTCCCGCTTGCGGCCCTGGCCTGGTGGGCCGGATGGATCAGTGCCCCTGGTGTCGCAGCCCCCCTGGTGAACTCCGAGCCGCCACGGCCCGGCCCGTTCCTCGTCTACCTCTCCGGCGTCGGCGATATCTCCGGCGAGTACTCGACCCGCTACGAGGACGCCATGCTCGACGCGCTGGTGGAGCGGGTGCCGGGGCTTCAGGTGGTGACGGATGTATTCGCCTACTCCTGGGCCAATGTGGGGCTTACCAGCGAGGGTGATCTGGGGTGGTTCTGGGCCTGGCTCAATGCAGTGCGCCTGAACAAGCGCAGCCCCCTCCGCAAGGTGGGCAAGCTGATCAACCTGCGCAACGTGCTGCATATCGCCGTTTCAGCCGACAATCGCTATGGCCCGATCTATAACTATGGTGTGGCCGAGATGATCATTCAGGGGCTGTTGCGCCACGGCTACCGCCTTGGTAGCGGCACGCCAGTGACGCTGCTGGGGTACAGCGGTGGCGCCCAGATTGCCGTGGGTACCGCGGGCTACATTCAGGCCACGCTGCGTACGCCGGTGCAGGTGATCTCGCTTGGTGGGATCTTCAACTCCAACAGCAGCCTCGAACGGATCTCCTCCCTTGTGCATCTGTACGGCAGCCGCGACCGTGGTCAGCGCCTCGGCCAGCTGATTTTCCCCGCCCGCTGGCCACTGTTCCCAGCAACCCACTGGGGCCGCGCCCTCGCCGTCGGAAAAGTGTCGTTCCACTGCCTGGGCCCAATGGTCCACTCCGGCAGGGGCAGTTATCTCGACGATAACGAGCGGCTGGAGGATGGCCGGAGCTTTATGGCCGCCACGGCCGATGCAGTGGCTGAGCATGTGCTGCATCTCGGGCCCGGGGCGCCCGCAGGGGTTGTGGCACCTACCGGGCAGGGCCGAGCGTAATTTCGCCTAGCTGGACCCCGACTGCCCGCTCGTCGTTCTGGCGCGCGTCTTCGGCCGCCGGCACCCAGGGCTCGCTCTCCAGGTAGACCAGGAGTGTACCGCCAGGGGCCGGTGGTAAAGCTGCCGGGTCGAGCCGAAGCGTATAGCGGCGCGGTGGGCCGGCCACCTCCAGGCAGCCAAGGGTGACGGGTGCCCCCGTCGTGTGTGGGTAGAGCGGCGCCTCTGGCTGGGCGCTCACGCAGACCCTGGCGGCGCCCAGGTGGGCCGGGCGCTCACCGGCCCCCAGCTCCAGCCCCAACGCTGCGGTAGCAGCGCCCGCCCCCCAGGGCAGCCGCAGGATGGCCTCACCGTTGGTCCAGGCGAAGCGCGTGCCCTCGGCGCGGAATTCGGGCCGGTAAAGGCCACTCACCTGGGCGGCGAAGTCGAGCGGGCCGATGGGCGGCGCCGCGCTCGCAACGCTCCCTGGCGCGGCGGGCACCGCCCGGTAGATCGTGAAGGGCAACGTTAGCCGGGAAACGTTGCGCGGCTTCTGGTCGGTGAGTTGCTCGAACTCGGGCAGATCGAGGGTGAAGGAGCCTACTGGTTCGAGCGTAAAGCCCGGCAGGGCGAAGCTGGCCCCGGAGGCGCTGAGCAGCAGGTAGACTTCCCGGCCACGAGCGCGCCAGTGGGCGGCCTGCGTGGCCAGCGCATCGGCGTAGGCCCCGGGGGTGCTGCTTTTGACCGCGAAGGCATCGAGCCCGTGAGCAAAGCGGAGCGGCGTCGCCACCAGATCGGGCACATCGCGCGATTGGGCAAAGATCGGCGCCCCGCCGCGCAGGAGCAGCACATCGCGACCGGGCATGAAGCGCCCCGCCAGCTCGCGGAGCTGCGCGACCGCCCCGGCGTACTCTGTGTGCGTAACGATCGGGCGGTTCGTCACGAGCAGAAATGCGAGCAGCAGGAGGCAGGCCGCGGCAGCGCCGCCCAGAAGCCCATTGCCGATCATCCGGCCGGAGCGGCTGGTAGCGTGCTGGCGCCGGTGGTTTGCGAACCTCCACCAGGACACAATGGCGTACGCGACACTCAGGCAGAGGGCCGGGTAGGCGATCGGCACAAAGCGGCGCAGGATGTAGATATAGTGCTGATCGGAGGTACCGAAGGTCTGGCGCACGTAGAAGAAGGTGCCGATGAAGGCGACAGCGAGGAAGAGCCAGGAGCCCGTGCCGAGCCCACGGCGCCACCAGAGGGCGTAGCCCACACAGGCCAGCACGATCCCGAGGGGCGAGAGGTACCAGCCCACACGAACAAAATTAGCCAGGGGGATGAGGTACTTGTCGTTGATCGGCGCCGGCTCTGAGGTGAGGGTGTCCGGGTCGACTGTCAGGCGTTCCCACCAACTCATCGCGGCGTACTCGTTGTACCAGAGCCGTACCGGGAGGCGGATGGGCGCACCTACATAGCCCTGCAGCCGGATCCAGCTCAGCGTCTCATTGCTGAACGGGCCGCCCCAGGGGCCTCGCTCGGCCCGCAGGCGCTCGCGGAGCGCGGCGGTAGCCACGAGGTCGGGCGTGGCTTCCCAGAAGGGCTCGGCATCCAACACGACGCCGGCCAGGATGCGAGCCTCGTCCACACCCATGCGGCCCTCGCGCACATCGCGAGCCACCAACTCCGGATCGCGGGCCAGGGGATCGTTCCAGCCGCCCCGGGCGTTGAAGAGGATGTCGGCGTCGAGGATCTGGGGCCGTACCAGGTAGGCGTAGGCGGAGAGGAGTAGCAGCGCCACCATAACGGTATTCAGCACGGGCGCCCGGCGCACGGTGAGCCACGCCTCCACGCGCCGCAGGGGGCCGGGGCGCTGCCGGAGAGCGAACAGCGCAGCCAGGCTAGCAGCCACGGCGACGAGCTCCAAAGCCAGGCGGGCCGGGCGCGCCAGGGCGCTACTGGCCAGGAAGGTCGCCCGCACCTCCGGGGTGAGGAAGGGCAGGCTGAAGAGCGAGACGAGGGCGAAGTCTTGCAGGCGATCGTGGCCGGTGTCGAAAAAGTACGCCCGGGCTATCAGGGCAATATGCAGCGCGGCGTGGCCGAGCATCAGGCCCAGGCCGAGGGAGAGGGCCGTGTGCGGCCCCGCCCAGCGCCGGCTCACCCAGGCGTAGAGCAGGAAGAGCAGCACCGGCCCGAGCAGGAAGAAGTCCAGCCGGGCCAGCGCCACCTGGCCGATGGCGATACCAGCGATGAAGGCGGCGGGCCCGGGGGGCCGGCGGGCGCCATCGAAGGCGGTGGCGAAGAAATAGAGCCCGGCCCAGATCAGAAACTGCGCGGTTGTCTCCGCGGTGGAGTAGCGGGCGAACCAGATCTGGGTACCACAGAGGGCCAGGAAGACCATGGCAAGCAGGCCCACCGGGGGGCCGGCGAGGCGCCGTCCGAGCATGCCTACGCTCCAGACGCCGAGCAGCCCGAGCAGGCCAGGCGCGAAGAGCCCGGTGGTTGGGCCACCGGCGGCGGTGAGCAGCCCGATCCAGGCCGGCAGCAGGTGCAGGCCCTGGGGCACCACCCGACCATCGGCCAGATCGCCCTCGTAGACGAAAAAGCCGGCGGCGCGGAGGCGCGTGGCGATATAGCGATCTCGCGGCTGGCCAATCGTGTAGTTGGAGATCGCCTGTTTCGCCGGCTCGGCCACCGCCGGATCAGCACTGCTAGTGGAGACGGCAAGCTCAGCCAGGAGCGGGTCTTGCTGAACGAGGGCACCGGTACGGGCGATCGCGAAGCCGGTATTCGCGTAGACTCCGGCGTCGCGCACGCCGAGCACCACCTCGAAGGGCCGAGCAACGAGTAGCAGGGCCACGGTGAGGATGGCAGCGTGGGCGATGAGCTCCCAGCGGCGTGGAGGATCGGCAGGGAACTGGCGTGCGTCGCGGGCGACCGGCCGCCCGAGCATCAGCAGCGCGCTGGCGGCGAGGGTGAGGGCCAGGTGCAGCCAGAGCGAAAAAACCCCGAGCTCGGCGAGGAGCAGGGCCAGCCAGCCGCTCCAGAGCGCGCCGACGGCGAAGCGCTCGTAGTGGCGCTCCAGCGGGTCGGCGGGGGCGCCGAGGCGCCTGCTCAGCGCCCAGCCCGGCAGGTAGAGCAGCAGGGGCAGCAAGAGGGCCGCCGCGATCGGGAAGCCGTTGACCATCGGGGGGTGATTATAGCATAGGGGCGCGCTGGCGCTTCCCCATGCCCCCCACGCCGAGCTGACACCTCCCTGACACCGTGCGCTGGCAGTTGGATCGCGCTGGATCTGGCGCCCGTCGGAGTGGTGCTCGCGATCAGCCCGATCTCGGTACCCGTGGTGATGCTGCTCACGCCACTGCTGGTTGGAGCTCAGGCCGAGCGGATCACCCTCACCGTCTGGCTCGGCGCCGCGCTCACCGTCGGCGGCTCGCTGATCCTGGTCCTGCGCTAAGCCCCGGCGTCACTATCTTCCACGTAGATCGGGTTGGTGAAGAGCCAGGCCTTGCCGCCGATGTAGGCCTCAAGCCGGTAGACCGCCCCCTCGTCCACGCTCTGGCGCAGACGGCCGACCCCGCTGGTCAGCACCTCGCCATCGGCGATCAGGCGCACGAAGGCATCCCGCCCCACGTCGGCCTCGATCAGCAGTGGCCCCCCCGCGATGCTCGCCGTGTCGCCGATGCCGTAACGCTCGTCGCCGCGTCGGGCCTCGAACAGGATCGCCGGGGCGTCTCCGTCGAGCCGGTTGGCGAAGTAGCTGCGGCCGGCCGCCAGCGCGCCATAGACCTGGTGCGTCGCCTGTGTGTCGTCCTCGTGCAGGGGCCGGTCTAGCAGCAGGTAGTTGGTGAGCGTACCGAACATCCAGCGGTACGGAAAGACCTCCGCCACGCCCCAGGGCAGCCAGTGTTTAAAGGCGTGGACGTCCACCCCGCCGACGCCGAAGGTGCGCCGGCCAACCATGTTCAGCCGATCCCACCAGGCGAGCGTAGCGGGGGTAGGCCCACTCAGCCCGAGAGCCGGAACGAAGAAGTGGAGGTACCGGTTGCGCGGCGTGAGGTGCTCGCCCCAGTCGCTCATCAGGTTCCAGAGCTCCAGCCCCACGGGCCGTCCGGCCCGCTCCCGTGGCCCATCGATCGTCCAGTCGTCCCAGCGGTAGATCTCCTTGAAGGAGTTACGCACCCGCTCGTCGGGGTGGGCGATGATCCCGAAGCCGCCGCGAGCGTACACTTCGTCTACGAAATCCTGGGGCGCGAGCGAGTTCGGCACCACGCTGCCCGTGTTGAGCGCCAGGAAGTGGTTGCGCGGCGGGGTAATCTCGTGGCCCACCACTACCAGCAGGCCATCGTGCCAGCCAGCGAAGGATTGGCCGGCAAGCGTGTCATGGTCCGTCACAATGATCCAGCGCAGGCCAGCATCGCGGGCGGCGGCGATCACTTCGGGGAAGCTCCCGCTGCCGTCCGAGAAGCTGGTATGAATATGGATGGCGCCAGGGTAGCAGAAAGGGTAGCGCATGCTGGTCTCGATCGCTACGCCACCAGTGAACCCGGGCCTGGCGGCTCCTGGAGCGCATCGGGCAGGGGCTGACCCTGGCGCAGCCGGTAAGTCGGCACCCGCAACTCGGCCAGTCGCCGCAACAGCGGCTCAGGATCGCGCCAACCCCCGAAGCTTTGCGGGTCGATGAAGAGCACCGCCGCCCGCACCCCACGGTAGAGGTGCTGCTGCAGCGCGCCCACCCAGCGCTCGTCCAGCGAGGAGGTGACGACGAGCAGGGTGCAATTGCGGCCAAAACGCTGGCTCTCGGCGGTGAGCACTTCGGCCAGTGAGCGCGGGCTGTGGGCCCGGAGCACGGCCAGGGCTTCCAGGATCTTGAAGAGCTGGCGCGACTCGCGCTCGGCCGGGATCACCTCGCGGTGCTGGCCCCAGGCTACCAGCCCTACTACCCGGTTCTGGGTGAGCAGAGCCCGTGCCAGCGAGGCCGTTGCCATCACGGCGTACTCCTCGGTACTAGCCAGCGCCGGCGGCGAACCGGGGCGCTGGGCCGGCTGCCGGGCCCACCAGGGTCCCTGCTCCCGCTCGTCCCCGGCGGGTCGCGCGGCCACCACACGCGCGTCGGCCACCACCGCCCGCTCCTGCATGTCCAGCACCAGGTAGACGTCGGCGCTCGGGTCGAGCTCGAACTCTTTGACCATCAGGCGGCCCGTACGGGCCGTGCTGCGCCAGTGGATGCGGTTCATGCTGTCGCCAGGCGCGTACTCACGCACCGTAGCCACGTTCGGCGTCACATTGAAGGTGCGGGCCCGAGTCGCCTGGCCACCAGGCAACTCGGCGCTCGGCAGCCGGAAGTTCGGCAGGTCGACCGTCTGCGGGTAGACGAGGATCTCGCTGGTCGAGGCGACCTGGCGGCTCAGGCGGATGATCCCGAACGGGTCGCCACTGATCAGTGTGGTGGGGCCAAGGCGGAAGCGCCCGCGCTGCGTACAGAGTGTTCGCGCCGTCCAGCGGCCTCGCTCGCGTCCCGCCAGGGAGGCGACAAAGCCCCCGCCGTGGTTCGGCAGTTCCGACTCATCGCGTAGCTCCACCCAGAGCTTGGGGAGCGGCCAGCGGTTGCGCACGCAGATCCGCTCGCGGGCATACTCGCCCACCGTCGCCCGCTGCGTGAGCGTCTCCCGCTCCACGTCCAGGCCGCGCAGGTTCAGCCAGGCCCAGAGAGCCGAGAGCGCCAGCAGGCCCAGGAGCAGATAGCTCAAATGGAAGAATAGCCGGATGCCCGTCCCCTGGGCCGCCAGAAAGGCGCACCCGGCCAGCAGCAGCACGGCGATCGGTCGCACCATAGGGTTCTACCTGCGGGGCTGGCGCTGACGGCTGACGAACGGGCGTCTACGGCCTTCAGCCGGCCACCGATGGCCTGCCGACAGGCCGCCAGGCGACCGCCCCGGCAGCTTACCGCGGCCCCGGGGCCCTGTCAAGCTGGTTCAGCCAGCCAGTATAATGGGGGGCGTGCCGCTTGCAGATCCCGATCACGGCATCGAACATAACGTCTTTCAGTTCTCGGCGCTGCTGGAGTGGCGAGAGCTTCCCGCTTCGCATTCCCAGACCCGAGAGCCTTGCGGAGCCACCATGGTCACGTGGAGTAGCCAGCTCTTAACCGTGCGCTCGGACAACCCGGAGCTCGTACGGCGCGGGCGTAACTGCATCATTATCAGCTTTGCACTGCTCCTGCTTTCGCTCGCCTTCATTCCGGTTGTCAGCATCTTCAACCCCAACCCTGTAACCCTGGCGGTGCTGGTGGTTGCCGCGTGCATCTTCGTCGTCACCGCGATCCTCGGGCGCGCCGGCCACATCGGTCTCAGCTCCTATCTCTTGATCAGCGTGCCGCTCGTTGCGATCGCCATTTCGATCCCCAGTGCGACGGCCACACAGAACACGCCCCTGTATATGGTTCTGGTGATCCTCCTCGCGGGCGTGCTGCTCCCCTCGCCCCAGATCTGGATCGTCTTCGTCGCGACCCTGATGGCCACCGCGATCGGCGCTGGCATGATGGCCCCGGAGCTCCGCGACACAATGGCCTGGCGCCAGACGCTGATCAGCACGGCTCTGCTCCTGGTCACTTCGTCCCTGCTCGTGTACCTCAGCGCCCGTGGCACGGAGCTGGCCCTCGCCGCTGCCCACCGCGCCCAGGCCGAGGCCGAGCAGGCCAGCGCCGCTCTCGCCATGAGCAACGCCGAGCTCGAGGCCCGCGTCGAGGAGCGAACCGCCGCCCTGCGCCGCGCCGTCGAGGAGCAGCGCGCTGCCGCCGCTGAGCTCGAGGCCAGCCTCCAGGTCCAGCGGGATCTGAACCGGGTGATCGCCGATCTCTCGGTGCCGATCATTCCCGTGAGCGCCGGCACCCTGGTGGTGCCGCTGATCGGCAATCTTGATACGCGCCGTGCCGATCAGTTGCTCGGCTCGGTGCTCGAGCGCGTCGGCGCCGACCACGTCCACACCGTGATCCTCGATGTGACCGGCGTGCCGATCGTCGATACGCAGGTCGCTGCCAGTCTCATCCGCGTCGCCGCCGCCAACCGCCTCATGGGCGCCGCTACGGTCCTCGTCGGTATTCGCCCCGAGGTTGCGCAGGCCCTTGTGCATCTCGGGGTGGACCTGGCAACGCTCCGCACCGCCGCGACGCTCCAGGACGCGCTGACCGCCACGTTCCGATGAGCACGATCTACCATCTCACCCGCGCCGACGATTGGGAGGCCGCCCGCCCCAGCGGGCACTATACGGCCGATACGCTCGCCAGCGAGGGATTCATCCACTGCTCGACCCGCGCCCAGTTGCTGGCCGTCGCCGGGCGCTTTTACCACGGCCAGACCGACCTGGTGCTGCTCGCCATCGATACCCGGCGCCTCACGGCTGAGCTGCGCTACGAGGAGTCGGAGCCCGGCCAGTGGTTCCCCCACCTCTATGGCCCGCTCAATCTCGACGCGGTGCTGGCGGCGCTGCCCTTCCCGCCCGGGCCCGACGGCTCCTTCACTTTCCCGCCGCAGATCTGAGCTCCGACAGGGGGTGGGCGCTATTGTGCATTACTCCCCCCGCAGGAGCTCCAGCACCGCCGTCCGTGGCACGCTGCGCTGGCCATCGCCGCGCAGATCCTTCACGATGACCTCGCCACGGGCCAGTTCATCGGGGCCGAGCACCAGAGCAAAGCGCACACCTTTGCGGTCGGCCTCTTTGAGCTGCTTGCCAAGCCCGGCGGCGATATCGAGCGCGATCAGGGTGTTTACCCCACCTGCCCGCAGCTCCCGGGCCAGTGCCAGGCTGGCCGCAGCTTGCCCCGGGCCGAAGATCGTCACGTAGGCCCGGGCGGTTGTGGAAGAGCGCGGGCCGAGGCCCAGTTCTTCCATCACGTCATGCAGACGATCGATCCCGAAAGCCAGACCGACGGTGGGAATGGGGCGCCCGGCGAACTGGCCGATCAGCTCGTCGTAGCGGCCCCCACCGAGTAGTGAGCCCTCCGGCCAGTGCGGGGTGATCGCCTCGAACACCAGCCCGGTATAATAGGAGAGGCCGCGGGCCAGGCGTGGCGCCACCCGGTAACGCTCGGGGGCTACCCCCATCTCCACGAGCCCCGCGACCACGGCCCGCAGGTTCTCCAGCGCCGCCACGGCCCGCGCGTCGGCAGCGAGGCGCCCGGAGAGCTCCTCAAGTACATCGCCCGGATCGCCGTTGGTCTGCACCAGCGCCAGGATCTGGTCGGCGGCGCCAGGGGCCACGCCGCTGCGTAGCAACTCCTCGCGCACACCGTCGGCACCGAGCTTGTCGAACTTGTCGATCGCCCGATAGACCCCACCGGCCGCAGCCTCATCAAGGCCGCTGGCACGGGCAATGCCGCCGATCACCTGGCGGTGGTTGAGCAACGTCGTGAAGCCGGGGAAACCGAGCGCCTCCAGCGACTCGGTGAGTACCGCCACGATCTCCGCGTCGGCCAGGGGCGCGTTGCTCCCCACGATATCGACGTCGAACTGGTAGAACTCGCGGTAGCGCCCCCGGGCGGGGCGCTCACCACGGTAGCTCGGCCCGTAGGCGTAGCGGCGCCAGGGAAGCGCTAGCTGGCCGGCATACTGGGCCACCACCCGGGCCAGCGGCACCGTCTGGTCGTAGCGCAGCGCCAGCCGCCGCCCACCGTGATCCTCGAAGCGGTAGATCAGTTTCTCGTCATCGCCGAGCTTGCCCTCAAGGGCCTCAGCATATTCCACCACCGGCGTCTGCAGCGGCTCGAAGCCGTGGCGCTCGGCCACCTGTGTCAACACCCCGACAATGTGCTGGCGCAATAGCATCGCCTGCGGCAGATGATCGCGCATGCCCTTGATGTTCTGAATCTTCGTCATACTGCTCTCCGCTCACCGCGCTAGCCCCACCAACGCCAGGTCGAGGATGCCCAGTGGCGTCACCTCCAGCCCTTCCACATACGGCTTCACCAGGGTGTGGTCCACATCGTGGTAAAGCGGCACGACCGGCGCGTCGGCCAGAATGCGTCGCTCAGCCTGACGGTAGAGCTCGTGTCGCCGCGTTTCATCTGCTTCCACCGCCGCCGCATCGAGCAGGGCATCGACCTCGGGGTTGCCGTAGCCAAAGTGGTTCTCCCCGCTGCCCGTGCGAAAGAGCAGATCGAGGAAATTCTCCGGGTCCGGGTAGTCGGCCACCCAGCCGCTGCCAAAGATCTGGAACTGTGCCTCGTCCAGGGCGCGCAAATAGTCGCCGTAGTCTTCGTAGTCACGCACTTCGATCCTGATGCCAAGGGCCTCCTCGGCCACCTCGCGCAGGGTGTGCGCCCACCCACCATAGGCCACGATCGGCGGAAGCTGCTCGGGGCTGCCGTAGCGCGAGGCGGCGATCAGCGCGCGGGCCCGCTCCACGTCGGCCGCTACCGGAGCGATGGCCGGATCGTAGCCGGGCATCCCCGGCGGCAGGATGCCATAGGCTGGTTGCGCCGCGCCACTCAAGCTCACCGTCGCCAGCCGCTCCCGGTCGATCAGCAGCGAGAATGCCTCTCGCACCAGCGGGTCGTCGAAGGGGGGCAGAGTCGGGTTGAGGCCGAGGTAGGTCACCGAGAGTTGTGGCACGCTGCGCAGCTCCCGCGAGAGCGGGTTGCTCGTGTCCTGCACCCGCGCCAGGGCGTAGGACGGAACGCCACTTATGTCCAGTTCACCCTGCTCGTAGAGTACCAGAGGGTTATTGGCGCTGGCGCCGATCAAGAATCGCACCCGGTCCAGCTTTGCCGGCGCGCGATAGAAGGCCGGATTGCGCGCCAGCACCAGCAACTCGTCGTGTAGCCAGCGCTCGATCATGAAGGGGCCACTCCCGTTGGGCTGCTCAGTCCAGCGCTCGCCACCCGCCTCCACCGCCCGCCGGTCCACCACGTAGCTGGTCGGATGGGCCAGCTTCGAGAGGAAGTAGCGCTTGGGGCCATCGATGGTGATCGCCAGCGTGCGCTCGTCGAGCACCTCCACGCCGCTGATCGTCGAGGCCTGGCCCGCGATCTTTTCCCGCACCCCGACGATATCGCCAAGGTAGGCGCGGGCGGGCAGGAAGGGGGCCAGGGCCGAGTCGGCCGCCCGCTCCAGACTGTAGCGCACATCCTCCGCCGTGATCGGCGTCCCATCGGCGAAGCGGGCCTCGGGCCGCAGCGTGAAGCGGTAGGTACGCCCGTCGGGCGAGAGCTCCCAGCCTTCGGCCAGATCGGGCTCAACCTCCAGCCGATTGTTCAGGCGCACCAGCCCGCTGAAGATCTGCCGCACCACGAAGGCGCTCGTCACATCACCCACGAGCGCCGGGTCCAGCGTCGTCGGGTCCCGGGGGCCTAGCGCCATGATCAGCGTGCCACCCGCGTCGGCAGGGAGCGGCTGGGCCGGCGTGGGCGCGGGGGCCAGCCCGCTCGAGGCACAGGCGGCCAGAAGGAGCGTGCAGCACATAAGCTGCACCACGCGCAATAGCCAGAGGAACGATCGTCGCATGGGCGGGGAGGGGGCTCCTTCCGGATCCTGGCTGCTACAATCGCGCGGCGGACAGGGCCAGACAGTCAAGGGGCTGGAACGGCTGTCAGATGTTGCGTGCCCGCCAGCTGCCCACAGGCCGCCGCGATCGCCACGCCACGCTCGACTCGTACGGTGCAGGCGACGCCATAGTCGAGCAGCACCTGCTGAAAGGCCAGTACACGCTGCCGTTCCGAGCGACCGAGGGGCGTGCCCGGCACCGGATTCCAGGGGATCAGGTTGACGTGGCAGAGCAGTGGCGGCCCCTTGCTCACACCCTGGCCACGCAGCAGCCTGGCGAGGGCCTGGGCCTGGTGCGGATGGTCGTTGCGTCCCTGGAGCAGCACGTACTCAAAACTTACCCGGCGACCGGTGCGCTGGATGTACTCCCGCGTAGCGTCCAGCAGTTCAGCGATCGGGTAGCGCCGGTTCACCGGCATCAGCGCGCCGCGCAGCTCGTCGTCGGGGGCGTGCAGCGAGATCGCCAGGTTCACCGGCAGCCGCTCGCCCGCCAGGCGCCTGATCCCCGGCACCAGGCCCACCGTCGACACCGTCATGCTCCGCGCGCCGAGGTTGAAGCCTTGCGGGTCGTGCAGCCGCTCCACGGCGGCCCACCAGCGCTCGTAGTTGGCGAAGGGCTCACCCATGCCCATAAAGACCAGGTTCGTCACCCGGCCGAACCATGCCCGCCCACGCGACTCCGGCGCGCTCCCGGTTAGCCCCTGGTGACCCTCCTCGGGCAGCCACCAGCGCTCATCGGGCTCGGAGGAGAGATCGGACCGGGGGCGCTGACCGCCCGGCGCCAGCCGGCGCAGCTCACGCGATGCCCAGGCGGCCTGCTGCACGATCTCGCCGGGGCTCAGGTTGCGCAGCAGGCCCAGCCGGCCCGTGGCGCAGAAGACGCAGCCCATCCCGCAGCCGGCCTGGGTGGAGACGCAGACGGTGGCCCGGTCGGCGTAGATCATCAGCACCGTCTCGAGAACGGCGCCATCGGGCAGGCGGAAGAGTGCCTTGCGAGTCGCGCCGTCGTCGGCCTCCTGCACGCGCTCCAGCGTCAGATGGCCCAGGCTCACCTCGGCCCGCAGCCGCTCGCGCAGCGCCACCGGCAAATCGGTCATCGCGGCCGGATCGTCGGCGAACTGTACGTAGAGCTGCCGGTAGAGCTGGCGCGCCCGGTACGACGGCTGGCCCCACGCGCTCATCAACTGCTCCAGCTCCGGCAGGGTCAGATTGTAGAGATCAGGCTTCGACATACGCCCGGCATTATACCATTGCCAACCCGCTTTCCTGACCGGCATCAGTACGCCAATCGCGTTGGAATGCCCCATTCCACACCTGCGATCCGCTCGTGCGCGAGCAAACGCCACGTTTCGGCACCTGGAGTGAAGGCGTGGGGGCGGTGGAACGATCCTCGGCCCCCTGGCGTCTCTAGGGCAGCCGCATCGGAGCTGTGCATCAAGGGCTGCGGTGCCACTCTCAGTTTGCGATTAGCGGCTCGTGGTTCTACTGGAATGGTTTCCTGGCGTCCCACCTGGGCGCCCGAGCCAGATATTTGGAGGAAGACACAGATGCTTCGCCTGATCATATTGCTCGGTATGCTGCTGGCCCTGGCCGCATGCGGCACACCAACCCCAACGCCCCGCACCATGCCCGCCGAGATCACCGGCGTGGAGGTGGAGGTGCTTGAGTCCCAGCCGGTGCAGGTGGTGGCGTTCGTGAGCGGCGGCCTGGGCGATGGCTGCACGAGCCTGGGGCCGATCAGCCAGGCGCGTAGCGGCAGCACGATCGAGCTCACGGTGAACGCCACCCACAGCGGCGCCGAAGCCTGCACGATGATCTACCAGACCTTTGAAGAGCGCATTCCCCTGGAGGGCGAGTTCGCGCCCGGGCAGTACACCCTGATCGTCAATGGGAGCGCGCACAGCTTTACCGTCTAACGGGAACCGCTCAGCCCAGCGCAGATAGCTTAACCATTCCGATCAACGCGCTAGCGGCACACCGCAAGCCCCTCGCCACCGACGTGGCGGGGGGCTTGCGATAAGCAGGCGGTTTTTACGGTGCGGTGGTGCCGCCAGCACCCATGATCGCGGCAACCAGGACCGCGAAGAAGAGGACGAAGCAGAGCACGATCGCCGTTGCGATCACGAACTCGATGATAATGACATAGAGGGCCTTGTTGCTCGGCAGATTCATCCCCGACTGGATAGCCAGGTAGGTCAGGTAAAGGTTATAGACCGAGAGCGCGAAGGCGGCGATTCCCCCGACGATGGGGATCAGGCCGAGGAGGCTGCCGATAACGGAGAGGGGTGCTGCGAACAACGAGAGATTGTAGGCCAACTCGCCAAACTGGCCCGTGCCGCCGAAGGCCCGGCCCAGGCCGTAGGTGATCCCCCAGGCGATCAGCAGGATCAGCACGGTGAAGAGGATCGCCCCGAACACCGTCCCGAGGATGTCTGGCTGCGCTGGCGCAACCTCAGGGTCCAGCCCCGCCATAGTGGCCGCGCCCAGGCCGAGCGACGCTGCAATGGCTGCGATGATCGCGTTGATCACGCCGGCAATGAGCGAGTAGATCAGGGCCCAGGCCAGATTGTTCTTCTCGTGCTCTTCGAAGGTGGAAACCGATGGCCTGGTCAGGACTGCGATACTGCCGTTGATCATCTCTTGGAACATGGCCGCGTCACTCCTTCAAAACGGAGGGGCTGTGCCCAATTGTAAACGATCAACAGCAACACGCTAGCCCCTCGCGCCAGGAAAGATCGTGCGAGGGGCTAGCGTGTTTGTGGCATGCCGGCAGTTTACTGAAGAACGGGGCGAAACTTATAGCCGTAGACGAGGACACCGTCCTCACCGGTGTCCAGAAGGCGACGGGTAACCACCTCAACCGGCTGGCCGATCGCCAACTCGTCCTCGCTGCAGTCCGTCAGCTGAGCCGTCACCAGCGGGCCTTCGGCGAGCCGCACTAGCGCCACGGGGTAGGGCGCGAGGGCTTCGTAGCCCTCAGGTGCCTGGCGCACCACGCTGAAACTGTAGATCTCCCCACGGCCGCTGAGCGCCACCGGCTCCCAGAGATCGGGCTCCTCCCCGAGAGCAGGTGGTTGAGGCGGAAAACGCACCACGCCGCT
The DNA here is from genome assembly GCA_004367505.1 of Chloroflexi bacterium OHK40. Taxonomy (GTDB): domain Bacteria; phylum Chloroflexota; class Chloroflexia; order Chloroflexales; family Chloroflexaceae; genus OHK40. Next base: position 34,292 of record SFCB01000057.1, read on the forward strand.
ATGGCGGTTACGCTGTCCCTCAAGCCGGTAGCGCGTCGTGCGCTGGCGCCAGTGGCGGGCGATCTGCATAGAGGTACCTCTCGTGAACTGGTCCGGCGCGGACGGGCTACGGGGCCGTCTGCAGGGCTCCGGTGCCGAGCAGCGCCAGCAGGGCCACGCCGAAGATGGAACAGAAGACGATCAGGAAGATGGCAAACAGGATCAGGATGACGTACAGCGCTTTGTTGCTAGGCAGATTCATGCCCGACTGGATGGCCAGGTACGTCAGGTAGAGGCCGTAGATACCAAGGACAAAGGTGGCGATCCCGCCAACAAGCGGGATGACGGCGAGCAAGTTACTCACGATCGAGAGCGGCGCCGAGAAGAGTGCCAGACCCCAGGCCAGTTCGCCAAACTGGCCACTCCCGCCGAACGCCCGACCCAGGCCGTAGACGATACCCCAGTAGATCAGTGAGCCGATCACCGTACCGATCAGTGCGCCAAGAATGGCGCCCACCAGGCCACCCTGGGAGGCCGCCACGGCAGCGTCGATCTGCACCGGGTCCATGCCGCTGGCCTCCAGTTGCGCCCGCACCTGGCCAGCGCGGAGCGGAGCTGTAAGCGTAGCGATGATCGCGTTGATCACCGCAGCAGAGACGGCGTAGATCAGCGCCCACTGCAGGTTGTTCTTCTCATGCTCCTCGAAGGTTGAGACCGCCGGCTTCGTCAGGACCGCGATGCTGCCGTTGAACATTTCCTGGAACATGCCTGGCTCCTTGTGGTCGGCCGGAGTGCGCGACGCCATTGTAATCGCTTAAACGTAAAACGTAAAGCCCTTTCTGGGCGGCCCATCACGAGATGTAGCCCGAGCTTACGCTTTACGCCTGGCCTCCCCGAACCACCACCATGCTCCCCCGAATCCAGACACTGCACAGCCGCCTGCTCACCGCGTCTCCCGTGCCCCCCCGAACGACGCGCAGGGTTGTGCGCCAGGCATGTGAAGATCTACCGCAGCATCTACTCGGCGACCAGCACGCATGTGGCCGCCGTGGCGCCCACACCGCCGAGGCACTGGGCAAGCGCCACACGAGCACCGGACACCTGAGTGGGCCCGGCCTCGCCACGCAACTGCCGGATCAACTCGACCACCTGATAGACGCCGCTCGCCCCGCCCACGTCGCCACGGGCCTTGTAGCCGCCGGCGGTCGCCAGCGGGGTCCGCCCCGTTGGCGCGATCGCACCGTCGGCGGCGTGGCGTGGCGCCTCGCCTCGCCGGTAGTAGCCGATCGCCTCCAGGGCGAGGGCTGCCGCGATCCCGTGGGGGTCACACAGCTCAAAGACATGCACATCACCCAGGCCCATGTGGGCCCGTCCGAGCGCCATATGGGCGCTCGCGCGGGCGGCAGGCAGATCGAGCGGGTCGAGGCGCGCACCGAGTGCCGGGGCATCGGTGGCCACGGCCGTGCCAGCCAGCCGCACGAGCGGCCCCCGGCCACCATCGCGATCGGCCAGGCTGCGGGCTACCCGCTCGCTCGCCAGGATTACGCAGGCAGCACCATCGGCCAGGCTGCTACAGTCGAGCATATTGAGTGGCGAGGCGATCTGGGCAGCCTTGCGGTACTTATCGGCGTTGATCGGAAAGCGATAGAGCGCCTGCGGGTTTTTCGCGGCATTGGCGTGAGCATTGACCGGGAAGGGGGCAAACGCCTCGGCCGGGTAGCCGTGCTCATGCATGTAGCGGCGCATCAGCAGGGCCCACTGGGCCGTGAGCGTGAGGCCGTGCAGGGCGTCGGCCTCGGCGTCGGCGGCAAGCGCCAGCGCCGCCTCAACCTCGGCCTCTAGCTGGTCGGTTACCTTCTCTACGCCGAGCACTACCGCCACCTCGCAGCTCCCGGCGGCGATCGCCTGCCCGGCCTGCTGGATGGCTACCCCGCCGCTAGCGCCGGCAGCCTCCACCCGCACCGCCGGGATGCCCGGCAGCCCTACAACGGATGCCAGGAAGGCGCCGAGCTGGCCCTGGCCGGCAAGGCGCTCGCCGAGGGCATTGGCGACAAACAGACCGCCAACCCTGGATGGCTCCAGCCCAGGCGCAGTAGCAAAGGCGCCCCGCACCGCGTCGCAGGCCAGCGCGCTCAGACTGCGGCCGTAATGCTCGGCCACCGGGGTTGCGGCAGAGGCAATGATGTAGATCGGATTCATCGAGCGTATCCTCATCGTGCGGGCGAGGCCGGGCTAGCCCAGCACCAGCTTGCCGCGCCACCTGGCGTAGATCGCGTAGTCCACAGGCACGGCCCGCCGCAGATAGACCTCAGTGAGCGGGGCACGGCTACGACGCGCAATCAGCCGCTCGGTCACCGTCAGGGCATAGGCGTCGGAGCCGGCACCGCTCCCGTAGGTCGTCATGAAGATGGTATCGCCGGGTTGGGCCACATCGAGGATGGCGCAGAGGCCCGCCAGGGCCGCGCCCGAGTAGGTGTTGCCGATCTGCGGGCTGAGCATGCCTGGCGCGATCTGCGCATCGCTAAATCCCAGACGCCTGGCGACGGCCTGCGGAAACTTGGCGTTGGGCTGATGGAAGACGGCGTAGGTGAACTCCTCCGGCGCGCGGCCGAGCTCATCAAGCAGACGCCGGCCAGCGCTCTGGATCTGCTGGAAGTAGGCCGGCTCACCGGTGAAGCGATTGCCGTGCACCGGGTAGGGCCGGTCGGCGCGCCGGAAAAAGTCGGGCGTATCGCTCACATAGGAGACGGTCCCGTCGATCGTAGCCAGCGCCTCCTCGGCGGGGCCCACCACCAGGGCAGCGGCGCCTGCCGAGGCGGTGTACTCAAGCGCATCACCCGGGCGGCCCTGGGCGGTGTCGGCGCCGATGGCGAGGGCGTACTCCTGCATCCCGCTACCTACCAGGGCCATGGCGGCGGTGAGCGCCTCGGAGCCTGCCTTGCAGGCAAACTCCCAGTCGGCGGCGCTCACCCACGGTGTTGCGCCAAGCGCCTCGGCCACGATCGTCCCAGAGGGCTTCACGCTGTAGGGGTGGCTCTCGCTGCCCACCCACACCGCGCCGAGGCGCTCGGGTGGCACCTCGGCGCGGGCCAGGGCATTGCGGGCCGCCTCGATCGCCATCGTAATCGTATCTTCGTCGGGACCAGGCACGCTCTTGGCCTCAACCGGCACTCCGGCCTGCCCGTCAGTCCAGATCCGGGCGATCTCGGTGGCGGCGATACGATAACGAGGGATGTAGAGACCGTAGCCGATCAGGCCAACCGGTCGTGCTGGTTTCATCATGGACATGGTGCTTTCGGTAAGTGGATCCGAGAAAGGGGGGGGTCGGGAGCGGCTCGGATCAACGAGCGCCCAGCCCCCGCTGCGAGCGGAGCGGTCACGCATTGCCCGCGCCCCCGGCCCTCGCGCAGTCAGGGCGATTCCGGTAGGCACTGCTACCCACGCAGCTCAGCCACGAGCTCCTCGGCGCGGGCGGGCTTGATGTTGCGCTCCTCAACCATCCGGCGCGCCACCTCGTCCACGAGCCCTCCAGCGGCACCGGCGGCCATCGCGATCTGGCGGGCGTGCAGCCCCATATGGCCCTGCTGGATGCCCTCGCAGGCGAGCGCGCGCATGGCCGCAAGGTTGCTCGCCAGGCCCGCGCAGACGGCGATCTGGGCGAGTTCACCGGCGCTCTCCACCCCGAGCAGCTTCAGAGCCGTCTGCGCGGCCGGGTGCACCTTCGTGGCCCCACCAACAATCCCGACCGCCATGGGCAGCTCCAGGCTCCCCACGAGGTTGCCCGCCTCGTCGCGCTCCCAGACACTGAGCGAGGTATACTGGCCCGAACGCGCCGCATAGGCGTGGGCGCCAGCCTCGATCGCGCGCCAGTCGTTCCCGGTGGCCACAATCACCGGATCGATCCCGTTGAGAATGCCCTTGTTGTGAGTGGTCGCACGGTACACGTCTACGGCGGCGAAGGCATAGGCCCACATGATCCCCTCGGCCACCTCCTCGCCGCTCAGCCCATCACGGGCCAGGGCCGACGGCGGTACCACGCAGCGTGCGCGAGCCAGACGTCGGTCGCTCAGGTTCGAGAGGATGCGCAGATAGACCCGGCCACCCGTGATCTGCTCGATCAGCGGGGCGACTGCCTCGCACATCGAGTTGATCGCGTTGGCGCCCATCGCGTCGCGGCAGTCAACGATCAGATGCACGACGAGCATTGGCCCCATGGGGCTCGTGGCATGGAAGTGCACCTCCACATCGCGGGCGCCACCGCCAAGGGCTACGAGCGAGCGGCTCTGGGCGTTGGCCGTCTCGATCAACGCTTGCTTATGGCTCAGGATCGCGTGGCGCGCGCTCTGGGGAGCGGCGACACCCACTACCTGCACCTGGCCGATCATCAGCGGCTCGGTGCTGATCGCCACAAAACCACCGCCCTCGCGCACCATGCGGGCGGCGTAGCTCGCCCCGGCGACAATCGACGGCTCCTCCACGACCATCGGGATGAGGTAGTCGCGACCATTGATGGTGAAGTTCGTCGCGATCCCGAGGGGCAGGTTGAAGGTGCCAATCACGTTCTCGATCATCTTGTCGGCACGCTCGACGCTGAGGATGCCCTGGCCTCCATGGAGGACTCGCAGGTCCTCATCGCCAAGCCCATCGAACGACTTGACCATCTGGAGTCGCTCGAAGGGGTTGAGCTGGTAGAAGCCCTGGAGTCGCGAGTTCTTCGTACCCATACGTCCGGCTGCGCCTCCGTTTTGTGATAGTCTGCACAAACTCAATACTCTGGAGTGATTGTACCATCGTCTCGCTTTCAGAAGCCTCAAAAAGACTGTCAAAACCTATCATGACCCTCTCCGAGCCTTTCAACTGCATAGACGTACGACGGGCAGGCGTAGGTGCACGGCGGGGGTGAGCGCAAGGGGAGATCGCCGCGTTTCGTGGAGGGACAGAGCCCCCGGCGGTGCCGTGGTACAATGGCCGCCATGCGCGCACTGCTCCTGATCGTTGTGATGCTCGCCCTGGGCGCCTGTACCAGCCAACCCGCTCCGGCGGCAACCCGGATCCCGGCCCCGACTGTCCCGGCGGTCGGCGAGCTGCTGGCCGGGCCACGAGCCGGGCCGGTGAGCACTGTTGGCTACCTCTACCTGACATCCGATGGGGCCGCCCTGGTAGGCGGGCTCAGCTACGCCACCGCCGATCCGCCCGAGCCGCTCGGCGCGGGCCTCTGGCTCGGCGAACTCCAACAGCTTCCCGCAGAACCGCCGCTCACGCAGGCCGGTGATCGCCGCTTCGGCCTTGCGCTGGCCCACGGCACCCTGGAGGGGCCAGGCGCCTACGGGCCCGGGGGCGCGTACCGCTACCGGCTGGCTGCCCCGGTCATCGAGTCGCTCGGTGTTCGCGAACTCAGCATCCCCCTGCTACTCGCCAATACCGAACTCTACGAAGGCCAGCCGGTACGCCTGGAGGGCCAGTTGCTCAGTGGCCCCGACGCCGCCCTACTTGTCGAGCGGCTCGGTTCTGGCGGCGTGCCCGATGACACGGCGCTGCAGGTGAAGCTGGCCGGCCCCATCGCCGACCAGGCACTGACAGCCGGGCTGCGGCAGGCCGGCGCCCCCGGCGTACGCTTCGGGCCGGTCGCTGTGACCGGCCTCTGGCGGGCCGGGCGCCTCTACCCGCTTGCGGTTGTCGCGCGTTAACTGGAACCACCGATCCCGCCCGCCCCCTCGAGGCTTGCTTTAGTACCTCCGCCCCACACTCCCCCCTGCCCCCACTTGCCCGCCGACAGGACCATGCGCCACTAGGCACACACCCTGGCCCGAGCTACAATCCAGCCACAACTGAAAACCACTGCGGGAATCTGCCCGCGGATGGCTGTTCCCCCTCACCACCACTGCATCGCACCCGAGGAACACCATGCGCGCTGTTGCCGTTGCCTACGGCCTTGCCGCCGTGATTCTGCTTGCTATGTTTCCCCTTGCCGGCATAGCCGCCCCGACGTCCGAACCTGAGCCCCTGCTCCACGAGGATGCACTTATTCCCCCACCGCCCGGCCCGGGCATCCTGGCGGGCGCCAGCGACGGGCGCGGCCCGAGCCAGTTTCTGGCCGGGAGCGTCGCAGTGCGGCTGGTGCTTCCCGAAAGTGACGGCAGCATCGACCACTCAAGCGAAGACTGGAGCCCCGCCCAGATCGAGGCGGTGCGCCAGGAGGTGCAGGCGGGCCTGGACTGGTGGAGCGCCAGGTTGCCACTGGCCCACCTGCGCTTCGAACTGCGGGTAGAGGTCGTCCCCATCCCCTATGAGCCGATCAACTACGGGCTTAGCCAGGAAGGCCGCTGGATCGGCGCGGCCCTTACCCGGCTCGGCTACAGCGGCGCGAGCTACTTCGACCAGGCCTACGCCGCCGCCGAGGCTCTACGGGCCGAGCGGGGCACCGACTGGGCGACAACCATCTTTGTTGCCAATAGCGCCAATCACCCCACTGGCACCTTTATCGATGGCCGCTTCGCCTACGCCTATCTCAACGGGCCTTTTGTCGTGATGACCTCCGACAGCGGCGCCTACGGCCAGCACAACCTGGACCTCGTGACGGCCCACGAGCTGGGCCATACCTTTGGCGCCCTGGACCAGTACGCCAGCGCGCGGATCAGCTGCGATCGGCGCAGCGGCTACCTGGACACACCCACGACCAACAGCCAGTATGGCGGCTGTGGCACACGCAACCCGAGCATTATGCTGGAGCCGATCGCCGCCTTTGCAGCGGGCCAGGTGGACACTGCGGCCCTGCACCAGCTTGGCTACCGCGATAGCGACGGCGACAGCCTGATCGACCCACTCGACACCGCACCCACAATCGAGATCCGCGAGAGCACCCTCGCCTCAGCCACAGGCAGGCCGGTGCTTCAGGGCAGCGCGCAGGACAGCGCCTTTCCCTCGCCGTACCACCAGGATGTCTCGATCAACCACATCCGCGCCGTCGAGTTCCGGGTTGATGGGGGTCTCTGGCTTCCCGCTGACGCGGTCGATGGCAACTTCGACGAGCGCGCCGAACAGTTTAGCGCCGAGTTGCCGCTCTACGACGGGCGCTACACCGTGGAACTGCGGGCGATCAACAGCGCCGGAGTGGCCTCCACGCCCGTTACCCGGGAGCTCAACGTCACCTGGATTGGCCCTCAGCCCGCCTACCGGGTGAGCGCCCCGGAGGCAGTCGCCCAACCCCAGGTGGCCCTGCAACTCGATGCGCCGGCTGCCACCCAGGGGGTCCAGGTGAGCGAGGAAGCCAGCTTTGCGGGCGCCGAATGGCAACCGCTGAGCCCGACCCTGAACGTGGCCCTGGAAGGGGCGGACGGCCCCCGGACAATCTACGTGCGCTTCCGCGACCAGTTCGGGCTCATCTCGCTGCCCTACGTCGTTGAGACCACCCTGGACACACGGCCACCCCGGGGGCGCGTGATGCGCGACCCCCACGACGCGGCGCGCCTGCTGCTGGAGGCCCGCGACGAAGGCAGTGCCGTCACGGCGGTGCAGATCGAGCCCCAGGGTCTCCCCCCCCTCCAGTTCCCCTTCACGCCAGCCGTCGAGCTCGCCGATCTCCCCGCCGGGCCACTGACCGTGCGCTTCCGCGACGCCGCCGGCAACCTCTCACCCGCCTACGTCCCGGCAAATGGCTATGAAGTCGCCATGCCCATGCTCACACGCTAAGCGTAGAGCGCCGCTGGGCCAGCCACCCACCTGCCGGCACAGCACTTGCGTACACCGACGACCAGCATGAGCGTGCTGGTCGTCGAACATCTGGGACGGCTGTTGCACGGATGCAAGGCCCGCATCTGGCGGACGGATCGTGATTGCCGGCACCACGACACCGTGGCACAATACCAGATTGCAGGGCATGCAACGACTCTTCCCGAGGGAGCACTCCTCCCAGCGGGGGATTTTCTGGGCAATTCCTTGACAAAGGATGGACACATGGTACGCTCCATGTGGCAGGTGATTGCAGCTGCACAAAAATGCACAAGCTGCATGTGGCACCTGAAAGGAACCCATGATGGTAACGGCAACACGACGCTTTGAGTTCTCGGCGGCTCACCGCTACTGGCGGGACGACTGGAGCACCGAAGAGAACGAGCGGGTCTTTGGCCGCTGCACCCGACCCTACGGCCACGGACACAACTACACGCTCGATGTGACGATCACCGGCCAGCTCGACCCCCGCACCGGCATGATCCTCAACATGCGCGAACTCAAGGCTATTGTCAGCGAGGTACTAGAGGAATTTGATCACAAGCATCTGAATGAAGACACCCCCTACTTCCGGGCGCTGATTCCCACGACTGAGAACATCGTGCGCGTGCTCTGGGGACTGATCGCGCCGCGTCTGCCCACAGGAGTACGTTTGGCGCGGCTACGGCTCTACGAGACGAACGACCTCTGGGCGGAGTACGACGGCGCCGACGAGGCCACGTTCGCGCGGGCCTATAGCTTCTCGGCGGCCCATCGGCTGCACGCGCCGGCCCTCACCGATGCGGAGAACCAGGCGCTCTACGGCCCGTGTAACAATCCAAACGGCCACGGACACAATTACACCGTGGAGGTGAGCGTGGCCGGACCGATCGACGCGGAGAGCGGCATGGTGATCGCCATGCCGGACCTCGACGCAACCGTGCGCGCCGTGCTCGACAGGCTTGATTACCATCACCTGGATCGCGAGATCCCCGCCTTCGCCGAGCGCCCATCGACGGGCGAGCACATCATCGTCTATCTCTGGGACGAGCTCGCCCCACGGCTCGAGGGGCGCCTGCGCCACCTCAAGCTCTGGGAGACGGGCAGGAATATGTTTGAGTATACGGGCCCTGCCACCGTGGTTACGGGCCGCAGCGAACGAACGGACATCCATCATGGCACCCACGACTACCCATAACGGCAACGGCCGGCACCTCAACGCCCGCGAGTTCGACGATCACGACTTCGAGACGCTGATCGTCCCGGGCCGGGGCAAACTCGAGGGCGTGAGCTACAGCTCCGACCCACGGATCGAAGCAGCAGTGCGCGAAATTCTGGTGGGTATCGGCGAGCAGCCCGATCGTGAGGGGCTGCAGAAGACGCCATCCCGGGTGGCCAGGATGTACGCCGAGTTGACCGCTGGCTATCACGTCGACCCCGATGCATTGATCAATGACGCGATCTTCAGCGTGGACTACGACGAGATGGTGCTGGTGAAGCAGATCGACTTCTACAGCCTGTGTGAGCACCACATGCTACCTTTTATGGGCCAGGTGCATGTGGCCTACATCCCCGACGGCAAAGTCGTGGGGCTGAGCAAGATCCCACGGATCGTCGAGATGTTCGCACGGCGCCTACAGGTGCAAGAGCGCATGACGGTGCAGATCGCCGACTTCATCAACGAGCATCTGGAGCCTGCCGGCGTGGCCGTCGTGGCCGAAGGGGTGCATATGTGCTCGGTGATGCGTGGCGTGAAGAAGGCCAATGCCAGTATGGTTACGTCGGCGATGCGTGGTGTTTTCCGGGACGATCCGAAGACACGCGCCGAGTTTATGGCCCACGTGGGCCGTGCCCGCACCTATGAGGGATGAGGCTGGCTTAGGAGGCTGGCCGCGCCAGCGTGTGACCACGTAGTCCACGAGGAGCGCGAAGGCCGGGCGTGAGTGCCCTCTTCGTGGACCTCGTGGGCTATCTGCACAGCGGCCAGGGATTGGCGCTCCCCGGGCAGCACCGCGACAATACGCCCTGGAAGCGCGTGGACGAGAGCGGGGCCCGAAACCAGCACATGCACGCGCCGGGGAGGAGCTAGAGCCATGCGAACGGTCCTGATCACCGGGGCGAGCCGGGGCATTGGCCGCGCCACCGCGCTGGCCCTGGCGGCTCCAGGAAAGCGGCTGGTGCTGGCGGCGCGCACCGCCGAGGCGCTGGAGGAGGTGGCCGCTGCCGTGCGTGCGCGTGGCGCCGAGGCCGAAGCCGTGCCATGCCACGTCACGGCGGAGCCACACGTGCGTCGCCTCACCACGATGGCTGCAGCGGCCACCGGGCAGATCGATCTGGTAATCCACAGCGTTGGGGGCGCTCTGGTAGCACCCTTCGATCGGATCGACCTTGGGGACTGGGAGGAAGCGCTCCGCTCGCAGCTTACCAGCCTCTTTCTGGTATGCAAACATAGTGTGCCACACATGAGCGCCGGCGGGCTGCTGGTGGGGATCGCCTCGGTAGCCGCTCGGCAGGCCTTCCCAGGATGGGCAGCCTACAGCGCGGCCAAACACGGTGTGCTGGGCTTTCTTGCCGCCATCCGCGAGGAGCTACGGCCACGAGGCATTCGCGTGACGGCCGTACTGCCTGCCGCCACCGACACCGCCCTGTGGGACAAGGTGCCAGGAAGCTGGGATCGCAGGGCCATGCTCCGGCCCGAGGAGGTTGCGACGGCGATCGCCAATCTCGCTGACTACCCAGCCCATGTGGCGGTTGAAGAGCTCACTGTAGGCCACGTGGCAGGGCGACTGTAGGGGTGTGCCGGATGGTCCTGCGCTCCTCTTCCTTGTCCCCGCACCTCTGGCGGGCTGGCAGACCGGGTGAGACGCCATACCCTGAGTGTAGCCAGGTCTCGCTGTGGCAACGGACATCCACTATACTCCGCCTGGCGTTCGCGCAGGCGTGGCCAACGCTGCCCGCGCCATCCGGCACCGCCACAGAGCCGAAGACTCGAGGATCAGCCTTGCACGTGGCCGCGAACGGGCTGATCGTACGGAGCCAGGCATGCTATACCCGCCAGAGCCCGCCCCGCCCTTGCTGATCGCCGAAGATAATCACGACAACCGCACACTGTTCGTGGATTACTTCAGCGCGAAGGGCTACCGGGTCATCGCCGCGCCGCACGGGCAGGAGGCAGTGGAGCTTGCGGCGAGCAGTCGGCCAGCGATCATTGTGATGGACATCCAGATGCCAGGTCTGGATGGTCTGGAGGCGATCCGGCAGATCCGGGCAATCCCGGCGCTCAGGGCGACGCCGATCATCGCGCTGACAGCGCTAGCGATGAGTGGCGACCGCGAGCGCTGTCTGGATGCGGGTGCGAACGCGTACCTCACCAAGCCGGCAAGCATGCGCGCCCTGCGCGAGCTCATCGAGAGCCTGTTGCGCGGTGAAAGCCAAGCGTGATGATCACCGCAGCCACAGAAACGGCAGCGCGAGGAGCACCCGCCCGACGGCGTAGAGCCCCAGGTTGGCCAGGCCGGCGGTCAGGCCTGCGATGGCGCCGACAGCAAGCGTGTACCCGATGTGCGGAGTAGCAAGGCGCGCGGCGGTCGCCACGACGTCTCCTCTGGTGATTGCACGGCTCATGATCAGACGACTAACCTTCTCCGCGCAGCAAACGACCCGGCGGGCGTAAGGCGCTGATCGGGGAGCGCTCAGGCGGGGAAACGGCAGAGGTTGGCGCGGCCCTGGGCAAGGATGCGGCGCAGGAGCAGGCGCTCTTCAAGTGTCATACCGGCGGTGAGGCGCTCATCGACCGCCTGCCAGGCAGCCGTGACGGCGGCCTCCAGACTACGACCGCGCTGGGTCAGGTAAACGCGCGAGACCCGGGCATCATCGGGATCGGGCCGGCGCTCGAGCAGCTGCTCGGCCTCCATACGCTGCAACATCCTGGTAACGGTGGGCGGCTCCACGGCGAGGCGCTCGGCAAGTTCCGTTTGAGTCAACCCCTCGCCGGCCCAGAGCTGCAACAGGATCATCTCCTGGCCGGCCCGCAGCCCATGCTCGCGCAGAGCCTCGTCCACCGCGTAGCGATGGGCTTTGCAGAGCTGAGCAAGCGTGAAGCCGACGGTGTCCTGAATGCGGTAGTCCATGGTCTATAGCCGTCTTTCTATTAGCTGACTAAATAATAATCCGGAGGTGGCAGGCCTGTCAAGGGGGCCAGGCGACCTATGGTAAGATACGCGGAGTTTTCCGCACGAACAAGCCGGGAGGCGCGAAGCATGGGCCTGATGGCGGGCAAGAAAGGTCTCATCGTTGGCCTGGCCAACGACCACTCAATCAGCTGGGGGATCGCGCAGGCGCTGCACCGGGAGGGTGCCGAGTTGGGCTTCAACTACGCCAGCGAGGCCTTTGAGCGGCGGGTCCGGCCCCTGGCGGAGAGCGTGGGCGCGCGGCTGATCGAGCCGTGTGATGTGACGAGCGACGCGGCGATCGACGCGCTGATGGCCCGCACCCGCGAGGTGTTCGGGCAGATCGATTTCCTCATCCACGGGGTGGCCTTCGCCAACAAAGACGAGCTGAACGGACCCTACCTGAAGACCACGCGGGCGGGATTCGCGCTGGCGATGGACGTCAGTGTCTACTCGCTGACGGCACTGGTGAAGGCGGCAGACCCCCTGCTCGCCCCCGGGGCGTCCATCCTGACGCTCACCTATCACGGTGCCCAGAAGGTGATCACCAACTACAACGTGATGGGGGTGGCCAAGGCCGCGCTTGAGGCAAGTGTGCGCTACCTCGCGGCCGACCTGGGGCCACGGGGCATCCGCGTGAACGCGATCAGCGCGGGGCCCATCCGCACGCTAGCGGCCAGTGGGATTGGCGGGTTCCGCGCCATGCACAAGAGCTTTGCCGAACAGGCGCCCCTGCGCCGCAATGTGACGATCGACGACGTGGGGAACGCCGCGCTCTGGCTCTGCAGCGACCTGAGCAGCGCCGTGACGGGCGAAGTACTTTACGTCGATGCCGGGTTCAACATTATGGGGCTGGCAGTCGAGGGGTAGGCCCGGCCAGCGATAACCGCTTGTCCAACCTCTTGCTGGCGCGGGAACGATACCATCGCCGGAGCGGCCAGCGAGAAGAATATGTCAAGTACACTCCCTGTCGCGCCCTGTGCTACAATGCGGCCCACACGGCATCCGGCGAGCGCTACGGGCGGCGTCCCAAGGTACGCTTGCCCGCAACGGTCAGCCCGATTTCGATCCGACTAGAGGTTGCCTATGCCCACAGCAGTTGCAGTCGTGGCAAGCGACAGCGGGACGCGCGAGCGACTGGCGGCACTGATCCCGGAGGACGCCTTTCTGGTGGGCCAGTACGCCCCCGAGGGAGTCCCTGCCGAGGCGCCGGGCCTGTTCGTGATCGCCCTCCCTGGCCTGGAAACGCCAGAGGAGCAGTTGATCGAACGGCTCCGCGCAGACGAGGCCACGGCGGGCATCCCGATCATCATCGCCAGCGCACTGCCGATGGTGCAGCTGCAATCGGTGCCCTACGCCTCCGACTGGACGATCGCGATCGTGGAGGAGCCGGTGCAGGCTACGGTGCTGGCCGACACGATTCGCTTTCTGCTCACGCCAGATCCCTGAGCCGCCGCGAGTCACGCCGCGCGCGGGATTTCCTGGCGCCAGTCCGGCTGCGTTGCTCCCGCGCGCGGCTGACCATCCGTAGCGCACAAGGCCGGACGGGCATGGCGCGCACCGCGCCGGGTTGGCACGGATCGCATCTGTGTTACGCGAGCAGGGAGGAGCTACCCCAATGAACGAGACGATCCAGCAGGCCCTGAACGAGCAACTGCGGCTGGAGCTCACGGCCTCACACGCCTACCTGGCGATGGCGGCCTGGGCCGAGGCGCGCAACCTGAGCGGCTGCGCCCACTGGATGCGCGCCCAGAGCGAGGAGGAGCGCGGCCACGCGCTGAAGATCTTCGACTTTATCCACGACCGTGATGGCCAGGCGCGGCTGGGTGCTCTCCCCGAGCCAGGTTCGAGCTTCGGCACGGTGCTGGAGATGTTCGAGGCGGCGCTGGAGCACGAGCGCAAGGTGACGGCTTCGATCAACCGGATCTACAGCCTGGCGCTACAGGAGAGCGACTACCCCACCCAGGTGCTCTTTCAGTGGTACATCAATGAGCAGGTGGAGGAGGAGAAGCAGCTCACCCAGATCATCGACCAGCTGCGCCTGGTGGGCGCGGAGGGCGTGGGCCTCTACATGATCGACCGTGAGCTTGCCGGGCGGCGACCAGAGGGCGAGCCGGAGGGCGACGAGGAGGAGTAGGGCAACGGGACAGAGTGCGCGGGCGAATCAGGAGGCGAGGGGCATCGCTACCAATTGATGCTCCTCGCCTTATCGTTTCCGGGTCCTCTTTTAGCGGGGAACCTCGACTCGCGCCAGGATGCGCCCCAGGGCCGCATCCGCCGTCAACCCCTCAATCTCGGCCTCGGGGCGCAGGATGACGCGGTGGCGAAGCACGGGCCGCACCAGGGCCTTCACGTCGTCCGGAGTCACATAGCTGCGGCCCTGGATTGCCGCGTAGGCCTTCGCGGCAAGCAGCAGGGCCACGCTTGCCCGCGTCGATCCGCCGAGCACCAGGTCGGGGCTGCGGCGGCTCTCCTGGGTGATCGCGGCGATATAGGCAAGCACCCCGTCCTCCACGACTACATCGGCGATCTCGGCGCGGCAGGCCGCAAGGCCCTCAGGCGTCACTACCGGCTGGAGGCCCGCCGCGTCGAGCCGACGCGCGTCGAAACCGTGGTGGTAGCGACGGAGCACTTCGAGCTCGACCGCAACCGGTGGGTGGTCGATCAGTAGCTTGAAGAGAAAGCGATCGAGCTGGGCCTCGGGGAGCGGGTAGGTGCCCTCGTACTCGATCGGGTTCTGGGTGGCGACCACAAAGAAGGGCTCTGGCAGGGGTAGCCGCTCACCCTCGATCGTGACCTGGCGCTCCTCCATGGCCTCGAGCAGGGCGCTCTGGGTCTTGGCCGGCGCGCGGTTGATCTCGTCGCCGAGCAGCAACTGGGTGAAGATCGGGCCGCGCCGCAAGCGGAACTGGCCGCTGCCCAGTTCGTAGACCTGGGTGCCGATCACATCGGAGGGCATGAGGTCGGGGGTGAACTGGATGCGCTTGTACTCGGCGCGCACGAGGGTGGCGAGCGTCCGAGCCATGAGCGTCTTGGCAGTGCCGGGCGCACCCTCCAGCAGCACATGGCCCCCCGCCAGCAGCGCGACGAGCAGCAGGGTAAAGGGTTCGTCCTGGCCAACAAGGGCTTTGCGGGCCTCGGCGCGAACGGAGTCGGCAAGATCCCTGGTGTGCACTGGGGGCTCCGTGGCAGTAGGCGATGCGTGGCAATGGCCTCCACGGCCTGGCATTATGGCACAGGCGATGGGGGAGATCAAGGGGCCGCCCGCCCCGCGCCGACCCGCCGCCTTGTATGGACGCAGCGTGCTGCGTCCATACCGCGCCCCACCATGCGCTACAATGGCGGTCGATGCTGCCGACGCTACGCCTGCTCACCCTGCTGCTGCTCGCCGCACCGCTCATCGGGCTCGCGGCCTTCGCGCCGTGGCTCGTATGGCTGGCGCTGGTCTATGTGCTGGCCGTGGCCGCCCTGGCCATCAGCGACGTGGCGCTCGCAGCCCGGCCTGGCCAGATCGAGGTGGAGCGCGTACACGACGCCCGCCTCTCGCTCGGCGCCGAGAATCTGGTGACGCTCATTCTCGCGAATGCGAGCCCGCGCCCGGTGCGATTCACCCTGCGGGACGAGTACCCTCACGAGTTCCCCGCCGACGCGCTGACACTCGCCGGGACCATCCCGCCCTACGAGGTGTACGAGGCGCGCTACCACGTGCGGCCACTGCGCCGTGGCGACTATACTTTTGGCGACGTGGTGCTGCGCTACCAGGGGCCGCTCGGCACGATCGTACGGCAGGCCCGCTACCCCGCCACCGCGACCGTGAAGGTCTACCCCAATACCCTGGAGCTGCGCAAGTACGATCTCCTCGCCCGCAAGGGCCTGCTCCACGAGATCGGTTTGCGGCCGGCCCGCGTTCAGGGCCCCGGCGGCGAGTTCGAGCGCCTGCGCGATTACACGCCCGACGACGAGTTCCGGCGGATCAACTGGAAGGCCACCGCCCGCCGCCACAAGCCGATCGCCGCCGACTACGAGACCGAGCGCAGCCAGCATGTGCTCTGCGCGATCGACTGCGGTCGCCTGATGGCCCCACCGGTGGGGCCGCTAATGCGGATCGACTACGCCGTGAACACCGCCCTGCTGCTCAGCTACGTGGCCGCCCTGCGCGGCGACCACGTAGGCATGCTGGCGTTCGCCGATGGCGTGCGCACTTACGTGGCCCCGCGCCGTGGCCGCCCTCAGTTTCAGCGGCTGCTCGAGACGCTCTACAACCTCCAGCCCGAGCCCGTTGAGGCCGACCACGGCGCAGCCTTGAGCTATCTCGCGCAGCGCCAGCGCCGCCGATCGCTGATCATTCTTTTTACCGACCTGGCCACTCCTGAGACAGCCGAGCCGCTCGCTGTGCACCTGGCCCGCCTGGCCCGGCACCACCTGCCGCTCTGCGTGACGGTGAGCGACCCTTTTGTGAGTGGCGCTGCGGGGAAGCCCGTCACCGACAGCGCCAGCCTCTATCGGCGCGCCGTCGCCGAGGGGCTGCTCGACGAACGACGCGCGCTGCTCGACCGTCTGCACCGCTCCGGTGTGCTCACGGTGGATGTCCCCGCCGACAAGCTGAGTGCAGGGGTGGTGAACACCTATCTGCGGCTCAAGGCCCAGGGGCGGCTCTAAGGGCGCGATCCCGTGTAGAGACGCCCCGGTGGGGCGCGATCCCGTGTAGAGACGCCCCGGTGGGGCGTCTCTACGGGGTACGATCAGGGTCACCACGCTGATGGCGATGAGGCGCGTTCCTGTGGCGATGCCCCGGTGGCGACGCCCCGGTGGGGCGCGATCCTGTGGCGATGCCCCGGTGGTGACGCCCCGGTGGGGCGTCTGTACGGGGTGGGATCAGGGTGGTTGGCCACTAGGTGCGCTGGGCCTTTAGCAGATCGCGGATCTCGCCCAGCAGCTTCTCTTCGCTGGTCGGCGCCGCCGGGGTGGAGTCGGCGGTGAAGCGGGCGGCCAGGCCTGAAAAGGGCCGGACGACGAAAAAGTAGATCACAAAGGCTTTGATCACAAACGTGATCAAAGCCGACAGGAAGAGCCCGACCGGAAAAACGCCGACGGTGACGGTCGCAAGATTTTCCGCGCCAGAGGCCCCCAGCGCAATGGCCAGTAGCGGGTCGATGAAGGCGGCAATAAAGCCATTGACCACCTCGTTGAACGCCGCGCCGATGATGACTGCAACCGCCAGGTCCACCACGTTCCCCCGGAGCAGAAAGTCGCGGAATCCCTTCAGCATGCCCTTCGAGCTCTCTTTCTAGCCAGGCGCGTTCCCCGCGCCACAGTATAGGGCAATCTCAGCAAAAACAACTCCTGCTATCAGACCCTGGTTGATCGGGAGCGCGACGTTGGGTTGCGAAGGGGCCTGCGACCCTTCCACGCATCCCCACCGATGCACGGGATCAGGCCGGATGTGATGTGAGAACCGAGCACCGCCATACGACGGCCCGGTGCCAGCTTCACCATGGGCCGGCGAATCAGCTTTCGCGAAGCGGCGCGCGGGGAGGCGCTGTGTGGGGTGAATTCTTTACACCGCGTTGCGATAGGTTTTCGCCGCGCCAGGCCTCCGCCTGATACCCTGAGCATAGCTTCACAAACGCCGGCCACACGGAAAGGGAACGCTATGGCCAGGCCGAAGCGTCCACCACACCCGATGCTCCAGGTGGCCCGCGAGCACCTGCGCCGGATCGACGCGACACTGAGCGACGCGCCACTCCACCTGCACCAGCTCGACGGCCCACCCGGCGGGCCGCGCTACGCCGTCTCGGTGGGGGTCTGCCGCAGGAGCACCGCCTGCCCCTACGGCGTCGCCGAGGGCCAGCCATGTACGGTGCTCGACTGCGAGTTACGCGATGCGGTTCGCCTACTCCTGGACCGCAACGGCAACCTGCTGGAGGTGCTGCGCAACGGGGTGCGCTGGAGTTCGTAGAGCAAGCCACGAGGAGCGCGCAAGGAGGCACCCATGGATACGGTTCGCGTCTGGATGAGCGCCCCGCCGGTGGTCGCCCGTGACACGATGGTCCTGCCGCAGGCGCGCCAGATCCTGGCTGACATGAACATCAGGAGGCTGCCGGTGGTGGATGCCGCCGATCAGCTTGTCGGCATCGTCACCGAAGGGGATATTAACCGGATCTCCGACGGCCCCGAGGGCGACCTGGTGCAGTTCAGTATCTACTACCGGGTGAAGGATCTGCCGCTCCGGGAGTTTATGCGCCGGCAGGTGCTCACAGTGACGCCCGATACGCGCCTGCGCGACGCGGCCAGGCTGATGATCGACCACCACATCCACGGGCTGCCCGTGGTGATCGGCCGGCGGGTAGTCGGGGTGATCACCGTCTCCGACTTGCTGCGCTGGATGGTTGACTCGGAAGGCGAGCCGGTCGGACTGACGCCGATGGGGAGCGAGGGGCGCGACTAAGAAGCTCCGGAGATCCACTGCAAGGGCGCAGAAGGGAGGGCTGTATGTATCGGCATATTCTCGTCCCGCTCGACGGCTCGCCGCTCGCCGAGCAGGTGCTACCACACGTCCACGCGCTTGCCGCGAACGAAGGCACCACCCGGATCACGCTGCTGCGGGCCGTGCCGCCGGTGTTCACGCCGAGCGTCGACTACACCGGCATGCTGGCCAGCTCGGCGGAAGTGTTCGAGACTATGGAGCAGGAGGCGCGCGATTACCTGGAGCGGATCGCGGCGGAGTTCCGGGCGGAGGGCTACACGGTGCGAACCGAGGTCAGCGCGCTGCCGGCGGCCGAGGCGATCCTCGACTACGCGGAGAGCGAGCACGCCGACCTGATCGCGATCGCTACCCACGGGCGCAGCGGCATAGGCCGCTGGGTCTTCGGCAGTGTTACCCAGAAGGTGGTGCAGGCGGCGCCGGTGCCGGTGCTGGTGGTCCGGCCGAAGCCCGAATGAGGGGGTTGGGGAAGAGGCGGAGGGGCGCGGCATGCCGCGCCCCTTCTGGTGTTGGCGACACGTTCAGGCCGGCAGGACGATCAACTCTCGCTCGAAGGTGGTGAGTGTGCGGGCACCCTCGGGGGTGATCACCATATCATCCTCGATGCGCACCCCGGTGACGCCGGGCAGGTAGATCCCCGGCTCGACGGTGAAGGTCGTACCGGGCATGAAGGGCTGATCGACACCGGCCATCACATTGGGCAACTCGTGGGTCTCCAGGCCAATGCCATGGCCGGTACGGTGGATGAAGTACTGGCCATAGCCGCCAGCCTCGATCACCGTGCGGGCAGCCGCATCGATCAGCGCGCCGGTGGCACCGGGGCGGCAGGCGGCACGGCCCGCCTCGTTGGCCTGCAACACGAGCTGGTAGATCCGGCGGGCCTCCTCGGATGGTTGGCCGATGGCCACC
Source organism: Chloroflexi bacterium OHK40 (assembly GCA_004367505.1). Classification (GTDB taxonomy): domain Bacteria; phylum Chloroflexota; class Chloroflexia; order Chloroflexales; family Chloroflexaceae; genus OHK40. Next base: position 53,540 of record SFCB01000057.1, read on the forward strand.
GTCCGGGTGATGTCGGAGATGTAGCCGCCGTAGCGCGCCCCACAATCGATGATGATCAGGTCGCCCGGCTGGAAGGCGCGATCGGTGTTGTTGTGGTGGGGATTGGCGGCGTTGGGGCCAGAGGCGATCAGGTTCTCGAAGCTCTCGCCATCAGCGCCAGCGGCGATGATCGCATCGGTGCAGATGCGGGAGAGCTCGCGCTCTGTCATCCCCACGCAGATCTGGTCGATGGTGTGGCGCAGGGCCAGTTCGACGATCCGCACTGCCTGCTCGATCGCAGCGAGCTCCTGGTCGTCCTTGATCATGCGCAGCTCGGCGAGGATCGGGGTGGCATCGACGGTGCGCAGGCCGGGGATGGCGTTCTCCAGGGCGCGCAGCTCCATCACGCGCATGCTGGTATGCTCAACGGCGAGGGTGAGGCCGCTGGCGCCCGGGCCAAAGGCGGCCGCTACAGCCTCGGCCAGAGCTGCGGCGGGCCCATCGGCGTCGGCCCAGGCGAAAAAGCGCATGGGGAGCTGGCTCCTGGCCTGTGCCTGGCCTTGCTCCAGGGCGGGGACGACAAAAGCAGGCGCGGCGCCGGCGGAGGGGATGAGGGCGAGGGTCAGGCGCTTCCCCGGGTGAAAGGTCAGGCCGCTGAGGTAGCGCAGGTTGGCGTCCGGCATGAGGGCAAGCCCGTCTAGCTGCTGGGCGCGCAGCGCAGCGATCAGGCGATCGAGTCGCTCGGTGCTCATCGGTACTCCTTGCGGACAATACGGGCCGGGCCCGTAACGGATGGATGGGAAGGGCGATGGCAGCCCGGCGACATGAGAGCGGGGAAACGCCGCCCGTCACGATGTGGCACACCGCCAATCACACGCCGGAACAGTCCGCCCTTGAACGGCCCACGGAGCGTGTACTGTGCGCGTCGGGGGAGGGGGCGAGCACGGGCGTCCCCAATGGCTGGCGTGGCTCCCCTACAGTTCCACGCGCAACACCAGGTTCCCGAGGCGCAGCTCGTCGCCAGTCTGCAGCGGGGCAGGCTGGCGCGGGGCGAGGCGGGCGCCGTTGAGGAAGGTCCCATTGGTGCTGTCCAGATCCTCGACCAGCAGCTGGCCCCCCTGCACGAAGAGCCGGGCGTGGCGACGGCCGACGCCGTGCTCGAGCGCGCCGTGAGGTGTGAGATCGAGATCAGGAAAGAAGTTGCTGACGGCGTCGGCGCGACCGACCACTGCCTGCGGAGCAGAGGGGAGCGCGAGCGCGGCTCCGGCGGGGATCACGACCAGACGGGCGGGCGCCAGCGTGGCCCGTGGGGGCGGCACCGGGGATGATGGCGGAGTGACCAGCGGTGGAGTGACGAGGGGTGGAACGGAGACCGGCTGGGGCGGCGGGTAGGCCGGCTGGGGCGGCACGCCGCCGTAGGGCAGCCCGGGGGCAGCGGGTGGTGCAGGGCGCGTTGGGCCAAGCAGAGCGGCCCCACAGTTGTCGCAGAAGGCCTCACCGGGGATCACGGCGGTACCGCACTGGGGGCACACACTCGGGCCTGCCGTTGCCGTGGCGCTGGGAGCGACTGGCGGAACTGGCTGTGCCGCCTGAGGCGGAGGAGCGGCGGGCCCCTGGGCGGGCACCGGGATCATCTGGGCGCCGCACTGGTCGCAGAAGCGGGCCGACGGCGGGTTTTCAACACCACACTGGGGACAGAACGGCATCTCCACACGACCTTTCGTGTCGGCTGCGTGGCAGCGGGCGACTTGCCCAGATTATACGACAGCGCCGGCCACTCCGGCCACAGCCCTGCTGGCGCGTGGGTGGTATGAGCGGCACGATCAGCCAGGAAGGGAGTGTACCTCATCTGGGCCAGGAGCACGGCGGTGATACGGCCAGGCTCCTGCGTAGACCACCCGGGGTGTGTGGGCGCCTAAGGGTTCGTCGCAGAGGAAACACCACGAGACGCCCCACCCGGGACGTCTCGTGGTGTTCAGCCGTTGATGAGCGTTGTGGTTACGGTGTGAAGGGGCTGGGCTCGGGCACCTCAGCCTCCACCACATCGCCGCTCACCGGGTCGACGCCGGTGTTGAGGCTGCCGTCGGCCAGCCCGGCGAAGATCTCGTCCAGCTTGGCCTGCATCGCCGGC
>SFCB01000143.1 GCA_004367505.1 Chloroflexi bacterium OHK40
CGTGGTGGTGGGGGCGCGTTCTTTCACGCGCGGTCGCAGCCGCTTGGATCGCTTCGGCCTCACCACCACCCTGGAACAGTAAGCTGATTATACGAGGATAGCTATGACTTTCGAGGAGCAGTTGGCCCGCCTTGGCGACCTGGGCCGCCCGCTGGCCCACGCCGAGCTGAAGGCGCTCTCGAGACTCGGCCCGGAGATGCTCAAGAGCTTCTGGGCTGCCTGGCGCGCCTTCCCCGCCGAGCGCCGGATCGCGATCCTGCACGATCTGGATGCGCTCGCAGAGGATAATATCGACCTGGACTTCCGGCCTGTCTTTCGGGCCTGTCTGAGCGACCCCGAGGCTGAGGTGCGCGCCGCCGCTGTGGCGGGTCTCTGGGAGGACGAGAGCGCGGTGACCATGGAGCGGCTGATCAGCTTGCTCGACGACGACTCCGGCCTGGTGCGGGCCGCAGCCGCCGTGGCGCTGGCGCCCTTCGCCCATCGCGCCGAGCTCGGTGAGTTGCCAGCCCCGGTTGGCCAGCAGTTGCACACCGCGCTGCTGCGCAGTGCTACCGATCCGGAGCAGCCCCTGGAGGTGCGCCGGCGGGCGGTGGAGGGGCTGGGCTACTTCGCTAGCTCGCGGGAGGCCCAGGCGGAGATCGGCCGCGCCTACGCCCACGACGAACTGGCTATGCGTGAGAGCGCCGTGCTGGCGATGGGGCGCTCCATGCGCCCGACCTGGTTCCCCTACATTGAGCGTGAGCTCAAGAGTGCCTCGCCGGCCCTGCGCTATGAGGCGGCTCGGGCGGTCGGCGAGCTCGGCGAGGACGGGCGCCCGCTGCTTACGGCACTGCTCCCGCTCGTTGACGACGACGACACCGAGATTGCCCAGGCCGCGATCTGGGCGCTGGGCCAGGTGGGTGGCCCTAGCGCCAAACGGGTGCTCGAGCGTCTGGCACGCTCCCAGGACGATGCCCGCCGGCAGGCCGCCAGTGATGCGCTTGATGAGCTCTCGCTCGACGAGCTGTAGCCGCTGATGGCCAGTTCCGTGACTCGCTACACCCATCTCTATCTCTCGCCCCACCTGGACGATGCGGTGCTCTCGTGTGGGGGTGCCATCGCCCGGCACGTCGCGGCGGGTGAACAGGTGCTGGTGGTGACGATCTGTGCCGGGAGTCCTCCACCAGGGACATCTTTCAGCCCCTTTGCCCAGCAGCAGCACGCCCGGTGGGGCCTGCCCCCCGCCGAGGCCGTGGCCAGGCGCCGCGCCGAAGATCGGGCGGCCCTGGCGCTGCTCGGCGCCGATGCGCTACAGCTCGACCTGCTCGACGCGATCTATCGTATGCCCGCGGCCTACGTCGATGACCGGACGCTGTTTGGCCCGGTGGCTCCGGACGACCCGCTCACGGCTGCGTTGCGCCCACGGCTGGAGGCGCTGCTGGACGATCACCCCGGGGCAACGATCTACGCCCCCCTCGGCGTGGGCCAGCATGTCGATCACCAGGCCGTCTACGCGGTCGCGGCGCGCCTTGCCACGGCTGGAGCGACCGTCTGGTTTTACGAGGACGTTCCGTACGTGCTCCGGCCAGGCGCGCTCGATGCGCGGCTTGCTGCCCTCGGCGGGCGTGCGCAGTGGGAGCCGGTGGTGGTGCCGCTCGGCGCGGCTGTTCCGCAGAAGATCGCGGCCATTGCCGCCTATGCTAGCCAGATCGCAACTCTCTTCGGCGACCACGAACGGATGGGCGAGGCCGTGGCCGCCTACGCGGAACAGGTTGCGCCTCCCGGGAAAGAGCCGGCTGAACGCCTCTGGAGAAGGTAATTGGGATGCCGCTGCTCGCGACCAGCCACCTCGCCCTGGTGGAGCCCGACGAGGCGACCTGGGAGCGCTTTGTGACGGGCCACCCATATGGAAACTTGCTGCAACAGAGCGGCTGGGGCGCTCTCAAGCGCGGCTTCGGTTGGGGTGTGCACCGGCTGGCTGTGGTGGACGATCAGGGGCAGTTGCTGGCCGGAGCTCAGTTGCTGATCCGCACTCGCTACGGCGTGAGCGCTGCCTACACGCCCCGTGGCCCGCTGCTCTCTGGCGATCGCACGGTGAACCGGCTGCTGCTGCACGGGCTCGGGCGGGTGGCTCGGCGCGCCCGGGCTGTCTTCCTGCGACTGGAGCCACCCGTCCTCGAGGATGCGCCGGAAGCGGACAGCCTGCACACCTGGATGTTGCTCCAGGGGTTGCGACCGGCGGCCACCATCCAGCCGCGCAGCAGCATCCACCTGGCGCTTGGTGCGGCGCCAGACGAACTGGCGGGCGCCTTCTCAAAAGGCCACCGGGCCGATATCAGGCGGGCCGAGCGGGAAGGGGTAGCCGTGCGCGTGGGCGGCGCCAGCGATCTTGCCGCCTTCTACGGCCTGATGCAGGCAACCGGACAGCGGGCGGGTTTCGCCATTCACAGCGAAGCGTACTACCGCGCGGCCTGGAGCATCTTCCAGCCACGGAGCCAGCTGCTGCTCGCCGAGCGGGAGGGCCGACTCGTCGCTGCCCACCTGGTATTCGCAGACTCCCGCGCGGGCCTCTACCTCTACAGTGGAGCGGATGAGACAGGGCTGAAGGCTGGCGCCAACCACCTGCTGGCCTGGCACGCCATCCGCTGGGCCCAGGCGGCAGGGTGTGAGCACTACGACTTCTGGGGTGTGCCAGACGCCTTCGGGCGGATGGGAGCGGCGCCAGATGACGCCGCGCGGGCCGCACTGGAGGCCGAGGCTCGCGCCGACCCGCTGATCGGTGTGTATCGCTTCAAAAAGGGATTTGGGGGGCGTGTTGTGCGCTACCTGCCGGCCTACGACCGAGTGCTGATCGGGCCGCTCTACCGGCTCGCGCTGCGGCGGCTCGAGCGCTGACCGGAACGATGGCTGGCTCTCAGCTCCCGGCGGCGGTTCTAGCCGCCGCCGGAGGTTGAGCGGTGCTTCCGACATGCCGGTGAGGCCAAAGTGGATCCGCGCCGGGGTGCCAGGACCCCGGCGACGGAGGTTGCTCCCCGCTTCCTCACCTGATCAGCGGGCGCGCACGTGGCTAGCGGCGCCCGCGAGCCTTGTCCCAGGCGTAGCGCACAGTCTCCTTGAACTGCTCCCACGTGCCGGGGTTGTGCTCCTCCCAGCGGGTGCGGGCCTCGGGCTCGATCGCGTTCCAGTCGCGGCCGGAGTAGCGCTGATCGGTGGCGAGCGAGTGGCCGAACTGGTAGACGGGCCGGTAATCATCGTAGCTATACCCGGCCGAGGCAAAGGTCTGCTGATAGTGGGTGCGATAGTCGTTGTCGTACTGGTCGTAGCCCTGGTGCGCGGTGGCGGCATGGGGCCGTACCGCGCCGCCTGTGCTTGCGGTTGAGGGGTAGATGCCCGCGTCGCCGGCCGGCGTGGAGCTCATGGGTGCGGCGGAGTCAAACCCGCTCCAGCCGCTGCTGCGCCAGCTAGCCACGCGCTCATCGAGATCGACCGCGCCGTGGCGGCGCATGATGTCACGTGCCATGCCGGCCATAGCATCCTCGGCGCTTACAGAGACGAGGGTACCGCCACGGCGGACGCCCTCAGCGTAGGACTCGGCCTCCTCCTGGGGCACACCGGCGCCCACGAGGCCGCCGAGCAGGCCGCCGGTGGCTGCGCCAAGGCCCGCACCGAGCGCGCCGGCGCCGACCGTTGCCGCCGTGGTGCCGATCGCGGCCGCGAGGGGCCCGGCGGCGAGCACGGGGCCAATGCCGGGGATGGCGAGGAGCCCGGCGCCAACGAGCAGGCCGAGGGCGCCGCCGAGCACGGTGCCACCGACGGCCCCGGCACCGGCGCCTTCGGCGGCCACACTCTCGCCATTGGCGACTGCGCGCTCGCGGTTCGCATCGTTGGAGACGATGCTGATATCCTCGCGCTGGAAGCCGCTATCGACCAGATCCTGGACGACGCGCTGAGCCTCGGCGAAGTTGTCGAACAGGCCGATCACTGTCTTAGCCATGGGAACCTCCTGGGTTTAGAGCCGTGCAAGACTGGTCGGGATGGGGCCTACGTGGCCAGATCCTCATTGATCATTGGGCGCTGCAGGCCCGCCTTCCCGCAGCAGGGGTGTTGCAGGAAGCGTGCCTGAGCAGCCAGGGGGATGGCTGGTAGGGCTGGGGGAAAGGCCCGGAAGCGAGGCCTGGTGCGGCGAAGACGGCTTCCCGGAAGTATCCGCCTGGCTGTAGCGGGCTGGTATGCTACAATGGCGAGAGCAATCGCCAAGGTGTGGGAAGCGTATGGCCGAGTACATTGCCACGATCGGGCTGGAGATTCACGCCCATATCAAAACCGCCTCGAAGATGTTCGACGGCTGCGCCGCCGCGTACGCGGGGGCCGAGCCGAACACCTTTGTCTCGGTGGTGAGCCTGGGGCTGCCGGGCTCGCTGCCGGTGGTGAACCAGCGGGCCGTTGAACTGGCGGCGCGCAGCGGTCTGGCGCTGAACTGTACGGTGAACGAGCGTTCGGTGTTCAGTCGCAAATCCTACCCTTACCCCGATCTCCCGAAGGGCTATCAGATCAGCCAGTATGATGAGCCGCTGTGCAGCGACGGCTGGGTGGAGATCCGCACGGCGGCAGGTGAGGTGCGGCGGATCGGGATCGAGCGGCTCCATATCGAGGAAGATACGGGGCGGCTGGTGCACGCGGCCGATGACTCCTCGCTGATCGATTACAACCGCAGCGGGGTGCCGCTGATGGAGATCGTGAGCCGGCCGGATCTGCGCACGCCGGAGGAGGCGCGGCTCTACTTCGAGAAGATCCGGCAGCTCCTGGTCTGGATCGACGTGAATAGCGGCAACCTGGAGGACGGCGCTCTGCGCTGTGACGCGAACGTGAGCGTGCGGCCGGCAGGGCAGGAGCGCTACGGCGCCAAGGTTGAGGTGAAGAATATCAACTCCTTCCGCTTCGTGGAGCGGGCGGTGGCCTACGAGATCCAGCGGCAGATCCGGGTGCTCGACGGCGGCGGGGTGGTGGAGCAGGAGACGCGGGGGTGGGATGAGCTACGTGGCGAGACGGTTGGGCAGCGTACGAAGGAGTTTGCCCACGACTACCGCTACTTCCCTGAGCCCGACATCCCGCCGCTGGTGCTGAGCGCGGCCTGGATCGCTGAGCGGCGGGCTGAACTGCCCGAGCTGCCCGACGCCCGGCGGGCGCGCTTCGAGGCGGTCTACGGGTTGAGCGCCCAGGATGCGGATCTGCTCACCAGCGAGCGCCCGATCGCCGACTACTATGAGGCGGCGGTGGCGGCGGCCCAGGCAGTGGGTGGGAGCGCGAAGGATGTTGCGAACTGGGTGCTGAACGAGGGCTTCCGGCTGCTGAAAGAGCGCGGCGAGAGCGCAGCGCAGCTAGCCGAGCGCATGCCGCCGGCCCACGTCGCCACCCTGATCGAGCTGGTCGCCAGGGGCAGTATCAACCGGGGGGTGGCCAGGCAGCTCTTCGAGGAGAGCTTCAACAGCGGGGCCGAGCCCGGGCGGCTGGTGGCCGAGCGCGGGCTGACGCAGATTAGCGACAGCGACGCGCTGGTGGCGGTGGCGCGCGAGGTGATCGCCGCGAACCCGAAGGTGGTTGCCGAGTATCGGGGCGGCAAGGTGACGGCTATCCAGTTCCTGGTGGGCCAGATGATGCGCGCCACCAGGGGCCAGGCGAACCCGCAGGTGGCCCGCGCATTGTTGGAGGCGGAGTTGGGTTCGTTGTAGGAACAGTGGAACGCGCCGCACGCGCAGAACAGGCAACGGCGCGCGTGGATTGTAGGGACATAGCACGCGACCGCACACCGTCGCCTCACGTTCGCCGGTATGGCGCCCTGGCCCGTAACCAGCAATGAGCACACAGCAGGAAGAGACCGCCCCCGGACCACTTGAGCTCCTCGAGTCGGCGCGGGCGAAATACACGCTAGGGGTGGCGCGGCTCCGGCGGGGCCCGCCCGAGCTTGCACTGCTGAGCATTCACGGGAGCGTGGAGGACGTGCTACGGGCCCACGGGCTCCGGCTCGGGCTGCCTGCCGCGTACGAGTCCTTCCCGGAGTTGCTCAGCGCGCTGACGCAGGTGCGCGAGTTGCCGCTAAGTGCCGCAGAGGCCGAGGGCGTGCGGCGCATGCACCGGCTGCGGGCACGGGTGGCCCACGGCGAGCAGATCGTCGTGGCGCGGGAGACGCTCGAAGCCTATCAGTTGCTGGCGGCGCGGCTCCTGCCGCGCTACGGTGTGCTGGTGGCGCCGCCTGAGACGACCGGCGACACCGTGCGGGTCGCTCAGCCGGCAGGTGCTCCTCGACCCCATCCACGGCCCCGGGTCGACACGGGGCGGATCGAGCGCGTGCCGGCCAGGGAGGCGCCGCGCCGTGAGCGCACTACCTTCCCCGACGAGGGGCTGGCGCGCTACACGGGCCGCGCACGGCCGAGCCGGGCTACGAGCGACCTGCCGCTGGCCCGCGAGTTGGAGGCGGGGCGGCGGCGACGAGGTGGGCCGGGCGAGTGGCTCGGACAGGCCCAGAACTGGCTGCTGCCCGCCGTAGCGATCCTCACGATCTTCCTGGTTGGCGCGGCGATCTCGGTGGGGCTCCAGCGGCTGCGGGCGGAGCCGCCGGTACCGACGGCGGCCGTCCCGACCTTCGGCGCGTCCGCCCCGGTGATCTCACCGGTGCCGACGGCCGCGAGCTTCACCAACGCGGTAGACAGCGCGGTCGACACCCTGCCTGCGGCTCCAGTGGCCACGGCAGGGCCACCCGACGCACCGACGGCGACGGTGCTCCCACCCGAGGGGCTGGCGCCGGGGCGCCGGGCAGTAGTGCGGGAAGACGCGGTAGCGCTGAACGTGAGAGCGCGGGCGGGCACGGCGCTAGATAACCCGGTGCTCTTCAGCCTGGCCCCAGGCAGCGAGGTCGAGATCGTGGCCGGGCCAGTCGAAGCCGATGGTTTCACCTGGTGGCAGGTGCGCGGGCCTCTGGGCGAGGGCTGGTGCGCCGGGCAATTCCTCGATGCGCGCTGATGGCAGGAGTGCGGCCCGCGCCCATGGTGGGCCGTGTGGGTGACGCCCAGGGTGGGCCACAGTGTGCCGTGGTGGTGCCGCCCGCAGCGGACTGGCGGGCAGCATGGGACAACTCTCCTGCCCCCTGTCCGCGCGGGCTCCCGGGGCCACAGGCGTGCTATACTGCTGTGGAAAGGGCATTCACTGGGCCAGAGGAGCCGGCCGGAGTGGCGGAACGGCAGACGCTGCGGTCTTAAAAACCGCTGGGGGTAACCCCGTACGGGTTCGAGTCCCGTCTCCGGCACCAGTATTCCAATGGGGAATCTCGCGCTTTCCATCGGGGGCGCGAGTCCGTTTCTGGGGCCGACTGAGTAGTAGACTGAGTAGCGCGGCGGCGCGGTCTTCGCAGCTTCTGCGACAGTCCGGCGATGGCGACGGACTTGGACTCGTCGAGGGCGTGAGCGTAGATCTGGGCGGTCACAGCCGGTGAGGAGTGACCGAGGATCTTCGAGACGGTGACGAGCGGCACGCCGTTGGCAAGCATCAGCGTCGCCGCGGTGTGGCGCAGGTCGTGGAAGCGGATCTCGGACAGCTCGGCCTTCTTGAGCACCTGGCGGAAGTGATCGAGCAGGCAGGAGATGTGGATCGGCCCGCCGGTCTCGGTCGTGAACACAAGCTTGCCCCAGGGATCGCGCCACTTGTCTCCAAGGAGCGCCCGCTCCTCGTCCTGGTTCAGCTTGTGCTCACGGAGCACCTCCAGCAGATCCTCGTCGAGGCGGAGCGTGCGCTCGCCGGCCTTGGTCTTGGTGGTTTGAAGGATGAACTCGCGGGCTGCGCCCTTCTCTAGCCGCGCCCGGCGCAGCTGCTGGAAGATGCGGAGCGTTCCACGCTCAAAGTCGATCGCCGGCCACGTCAGACCGAACAGCTCGGCCTCGCGCATCCCCAGGTTCACCGCCAGCCGATAGAGCGCCGCCCACCGGTGCCCCTCGACCGTGTCCAGAAGCTTCTGCACCTGCTCGAAATTCAGAGGCTGGATGTCAGTCTTGGGTACGGACGGCAGCTCGGTGCTGCTCGCCACGTTGCGCGGGACGTAGTTGTTCTTTACGGCCACTTCCAGCGCCTTGTGGAGCCGGGCGTGGGCGTTGCGCACCGTCTTCGGCTCGATCCGCGTTGTCAGGTCGTTGACCCACGCCTGCACCTCAGCCGGCGTGAGCTTGTCGAGCCGGCGCTTGCCGAGCGTGCTGCCCGTGATGTAGCGCCGCACCACACCGTGGTAGTCGTCGCGGACATTGGGCTTGAGGTTGGTGGCGAAGGTGGTCAGCCAGGTGACACACCAGTCCGCCACGGCACCGCCCTGGTCCGTCCTCCAAGGGTGCGGGCGTGAACCGGTGCGGTGCTCTGACCTACAAGTAGCACAAATGTTTGTCAATGGTTTCGACCGATCAGTTTTCGAGCAACGGCGAGCAAAATACGAGCAGTGCCTTATGTTGACGGGAGCGCTCAGATGTTCTATCATACGGTATCTGGTTCAAAGCAGCATCATAACCCTTTGCACTCCCAGTGTTTGCCCAGGAGAAAGGCCCGTGCGATGGACGAGGCAACCCTGCGCCGCCTGATCGCCGAGGGCGAGACCGCGACGGTCGAGTTCAAGAGCAGCGCCGCACGCCCGATCGACATTGCCCAGCGCATGTGTGGCATGGCGAACAATCGGAGCGGTGGCCTGATCATCTTCGGCATCGAGGACGCGACCAGAGCGATCGTAGGTATCCGCAACCCGAGCCTCACCAACGACGTGGTACTGCGGGCGGCGCGCATGGTGAAGCCGCCCATTTCGCTCGATGAAGGCCCTGACCCGAGATTCGTGTCACCAGCCGCATTAAACGAGAACGTGTAGAGTTCATGCGGCCATCACTGGCTCTCGTAGTGGCAGCCTCGTCGTGAGGTCCAAGTCAAACACTCCATACGGACTGACATGCTGATAGATCAGCGGGGTCAAGCCACGCCGGTCGTCGCTCGTCATTCGTGTCATCCAGGCTGGCTCGGCCAACACTTCTTGAATCATCAGCGTATTCACGTAGACCAGGCTAATCTGGAGCAGGTGCAGCGCCAACATCGCTGTCTCCTGGTCGTCACGCCGGTTGCTCGATAGCTCACCAGCCCGCCCGTAGAAGATAAAGCCGTTGGCGCTGTTCCAATTCTCGATGACGTTCAGCCCTTCCTGGATCTCCTGACGCAGCGCCTCCTCGTGCAGGTAGCGACACAGAAAGATCGTCTTGACCACTCGCCCCAACTCCGACAGCGCCTTGTAGGTCGGGTGCGCGGTCTGGCGCGTAAAGCGCGCCAGGATCGCTTCGGCCTCCGCCGTGCCGGCCTGAAGCGCGGCAGCGTACTTCACCAGCTCATCGTACTGCTGGGCGATCAACTCCCAGTCAATCGCCCGCGCCAGTACCGGCTTCAGACCAGGATACTGCTCGGCATGGGTGCTTGAGGGCAGGTAGAGCTTCTGCCGATGGATCGGCTTGAGCCGCGGGCAAAGGTCATAGCCAAGCAGGTGGCAAAGCCCAAAGGCGACCTCGCTCTGCCCGTGGCTATCCACGTAGTGCCGCTCAACGCTCATCGTCGTGCAGTGGCGAAGCACACCCGTGATGGCGGCGGCCACTTCCGACGAAGAGCACTGCTTGAGCTGCGAGTAGATGCAGGCCGACTTTTTCTCGACGTGCCAGTAGATCACCACCCCGCGACCGCCGTAGCGAGTGTGCCACTCCGTGATCAGGTTCTGGTCCCAGGCCCCAAACTTCTTGGCGTCCGAAGCACAACTCGTGGTCGCCTCGCCCCAGATCGCGGTCTGGCGTGCCGCGAAGATCGCATTCACAACCGTTTGGATCGCGCTGCGAAGGTAGTCGCGGGTGATGAAGCGGCGGCGAATATAGAGCAGGTCTTTGTAGCTCACCTCGGCCCGGCCGCCGCTCAGGTGCTTGAGCCCAGTATTGGTGCCCAAACCGTAGAGCACCAGCAGCAGCCGGTGCTGAAGGGTCGTCCGGTCCAGATGTTCCCGCTCGGTCAGGCTCTTGAAGCCGTCCAAGAAGCCGGTACGCAGCGCCGCCTCCTTGAGCATATCGAGCAAGCGCGTGCTCGGCCAGCGCTGCTCCAGCTCACGCTTCAGCCGGTGCAGCGTTGGCGGTTCGGGCTGCGCCGTCAGTGGCGTCAGCTCAATCCAGCCATTCCCTTTGGGCAGGATGCGTACCGAGCGGTTGGTGGCGAGGCCATCGTGGAGCATCGTGAGGGCGGCTTCGTGACGTTGGCGCAGGGTGGCGAGAAAGGTCGCGCCGTCGAGGGGCAGGTTCAGGCCGGCGTAGTAGCTGGCCCGTGCCGTCTCGAAGTCCTGCGGCAAATCCTCCTCCGGGTTGCGGTAGCGAGCCGCCCCGACCACCCAGATCTCCTTGCAGCGGAGCTTGTCCCGCAGCGCCTGGAGCACACAAATCTCGTAGGGGACGCGCCGCACCCGCTCGACACCGCCCTCGCGCTCGATAACCTCGGCTCGCCAGGCCGGGGGCACAATACCCTCGATGGGGATGACTTCATCCGGCTCGTAGTGGGTCTCGTCGCTCTCGGCGTAGCGGGTGAGCAGCTCCAGTGCCCCGATGAGCGGGCGGTGGATGGCGTTGTTTGAGCGGAACTGCAAGACCTGGAGGATGGGCGGCACCATGCGGCGGTAGTGATGGCCGTAGGAGCGCCGAATGGTCGTCTGCACAGCCCGCTGCACCACGCGATCCGTCGTTGAAAGCTCGGCGACGAGATCCTTGAGCACCTGCTCGTTGACGACGGGATAGAGCACCTCGCGCACAATCCCATCAGGGTTGGCGATGGCAGCATGGGCCAAGTTGCGGAGCAGGCCGGTCTTGTTGGCAACTTTCTTCAGGGCTGCGACGACCTGCTTGTCAACCCGCCGCTCGGCCTTGATGCCAATCTGCTGGATCATCTTGATGAGCAGATCGACCAAGGTGTCCGTCACCTCGTGCTGGCGCTGCCAGGCAAAGGCAGCTAACAGCGTCAGGCGGAGTGGCGTGGGATGGTTGCGAAGATCACGACTTTCCTCCGCACTCACCCGCTGGCGCAGCGACTGGACGATATGGGGCGGCAGGGTGGCGAACAGATCTGCGGGCAGGCCCAGCGCACGGAGACGCTGAAGTTTGTCCACTTCTTCGCGGGCCGTCTCGACGGCCATCGGCCCTGGGTCACTCTTGAGCACCTGGAGGGCGGTGCGACGGGCGGCAGCAAGGTCAGGCACATCGGCATCAGGACTGGCCGGCTCAATCGTGGTGAGCAGCGCGTCGAGGGCGGCGCGGCTACTTTCTGACAGGCGCGCTACAACACTGGCGCAGAAGCGCTCATTGTAGGCAGCCAGTGCGCTGCCGAGGATGCGCTCAAGGCGCTGGGCGGTTGGAGGTTCGAGCTTGACCGTGCGACAGTGCTCCAGCACGGCGAGGCGGAGTCGGGCTAGGTCGCGCCGGTGGGTCTGGAGGAGGTAGTCGGTCGCCCAGGCGGTGAGGATCGCGGCGTCCTCTACCGTGGCAGGGCGCACGCCCAAGAGGGTGCGAATCTGGGCGCGGTGCGCGTCACTGGCTCGCCCCCGCCAGTCGTACTGGAGATAGACCCCAGGATCACTGTCGAGCTGTGCGGCGAGGAAGGCCACAACCGGCGCCGGCACCTCGTGGAGTGTCGTCGGAAAACGTCCGTCAAGCTGGAAGCTCTTCAGCAGCACGGCAAAGCCCAAGCGCGTGTGCGCTCCGCGCAAGGGGTCAAGCAGAGCGCGCTCGGCCGGCAGCAGCGTAAAGTGCTCGATGAGGTCGTCGGTCGTCCAGTGACGCTTCATGGGCACTCCTGACGCCGATGCTCGTGCAGATTAGCCGGAAATACGGCCCAACTGGTGCTTGAGATGCTCTCGGCTGACCTGGGTATAGCGAACGGTGGTCTGGATCGCGGGCGTGCCCTTCTTGGTGACGTGACCGAGGTAGTAGGCGACCGCTTCGAGGCTCCAGCCGGCGGCACGGGCGCGGTGGGCGAAGTCATGGCGGAGGTCGTGGAAGCTGATGTCGGCGATGAGTGCCCACTCGGCGTGGGAGGCGCGGGCCTTGAGTGTGCGGAACCAGTGATGAATGCCAGCCTCAGAAAGCCGCTCGCCACGCTGGGAGCGGAAGACGTACTGCCCAGTGTCGTCAGTGGGGCGCAGCGCGAGGTGCTCAGCCAGAGGTTGACGAGCTTCACGGTGGAGATCGATGTCGCGGGCCTTGCCGCCCTTGTAGCCGACGTGGAGCCAGCCAGCCTTGGGCGTGAGGTGGGTATGCTGGTGTTCGAGCCAGGCAACATCGCTGACCCGGCAGCCGGCCCAGTAGCCAAGGGCGAAGAGAGCGGCGCTGCGGGGCGCACCGTCGCGCTCGACCAGCGAGCGGAGGATATAGCGCTGGTCGCTGGATAGCTCGCGGGGTGCTAAGAGCGGCTGGGCGGGGAGTGCCACAGCACGCATGGGGTTGCGTTGAAGCAGGCCCTGCTCCTCGATCAGCCAGCGGGCGAAGCCGGTGAGTACGGCCTTGCGCCGCGCCCGGTCGCTCACACTCAGCCCCTGCTCCTCCAGTTCAGCAAAGTAGACCTGGGCTGCGGTGCGCGTGAAGGTGGTTGGGTCAAACGCTGACTCGCAGCCCGGCTTGGCCTGCAACCAGGCAAGGAAGTGGCGCAGGGAGCGACGATACGCCTCTAGCGTCGCCGGCGTCTTACCGGCGAGCGACTCGAGGTAGGTCGTGGCAAGTGGGTCCAGGGGTTCCGCCACGAGGCCGAACCTTTCCGGTACGAGTTTTCGGGCCGATCTTGGCCGGGAGGCTGTCGTCGGCGCCGAGCGCGGAACGCATCAGGACGGGATGCACCTATGGTACGGGAAATGCCCGCCACTGTCAACTCGTACTGGAAACAACCTTCTGGCGCGAGTCAAGCTAAAACTTGGTGAAAGAATTCACCGATTCTTGCTCCTGTCATGAATCCTGGTTCAGAGCTTATTCATGATAACAGAGGGGAGGGTGCGCACCCTCCCCTCTACATGTGGGCAGCCCGCAGAAAGAGAGCTGAATGTTTGACTGGCTTGCGACCAGGTGTCGGTCGTGGGCACCTGATTGATCCCAGGAATGGCAGCACCAATGAGGGATGAGCCTAAAATCTCAACGCTCTGTGTGGCTACCCTCCCTGACTGGTTTATGAGCAGTCAATACAGGAACTCCACACACCGAAGTCTATATCATTGATAGTGTCGGAAGGGCCTATATTGATAGGTCCTATAGGGTTAGTTGAAGTGACATATGTATAGTCCCCTAGAACCCAGTAGTTTCCGGGTGGTATACCAATGAAACTATAGACAGCTTCATTGTTATCATCGTAGTTCGCTTCCACTTCAGCAAATAATGTGTCCCCGAAGTTGGGCTCGAAGATGCCATTGTTATTTGCATCCTTGTAAAGCGTTAGGTTCAATCCATCGGTGGGATATTCATCCATAGGGTCACCGCGAATGCCGTTCATGTCAGCATCATACCAAGTAGTTCCAGTGATAGTTCCACTGTTAGCGAGAGCCTCCTCGCGAGAATAAGCTATCCCAACCAAGTTCGAGGTCTCGTTGAACTCATACTTCTGAACGACGAGCGTATAAATCCCTGTTTTTGGCGCGATAATATACCCGTCCTGTGGGATCATCTCCACATTATTGTTGGCGTTGAAGCTGAAGGAGCCGGGAACTACTGAGTTATCAGGATCGAGAAGATACATATCTAAGTCCGTGGAAAGAACAGGCGAAGAAGAGGGATCATCCGCCTGTGACCACCAACTTGTACCGAAACGGATACGATCCCCCGCCTCAGCATATACCTCGTAGGAGCGTGTCCAATTAGTGAAGTCACCTGGAGTAAGTACTTCAGAAATCCAGCACGAGTCCAAACAAGTTGTGCCATGCTGTCCTCGGTTGCCTGCAACTTGAAGGGCGCCTAAGGCGTCTACTGCCCCTGCTCCATCTCGATGATCCTCAGACCACAGGAGTCCCGTGGGTCCTTCTATGTTCCGCGCTGTTGCCATAAGGATGGACTTGAGAGCGGTGGGGGTGTTGCGTAAGTCTGAATTTCTCTCGATCAAAAGTGCAGCAATAGCCGCTACGTGGGGGGCGGATAGACTTGTACCATCAGAGTTAGCGAAACTTCCGCCTACTTCGAGAAAGTTGGCGAATGCTGGAGCAACAACATCCGGCTTTTCAGCGCCAGTGCTAGGGTTCTTCCATGAACTAGCTTCACCCTTAAGGTCATTCTCCCACATAGTGGAGGTTTCATGATGATAACCACCAACTACAAGCGAATTCCATCCTGCGCCTGGTGAAGCGACGTAATCACCATTATTACCAGCTGCAGCTACAACTGTCCGTTGTGCGAGGCGAGCTTGATAGTCAAATGCCCAAGCGAATGATGAAGGAGTTCCTGTTGACGAGTATGTAACAACACTTGCGCTGGCGACATCAACCAAGGAGGTAAATAACGCCCAGTCTAGTGCTTGGACAACCTGTTCTGATGTGCCTGAGATTGTCCCTCCCCTATGAATAGTAGTAAGTGGAGCAATGCCTAATGTCTCATTAGGTGCATCTGGGTACACGGCATTACTTGCAACAACACCTGCAATGGCGGTAGCGTGATCTGTAATTAAGGAAAAGAAAGGATATACATCTCCTAGATTCAGGAAGCAATTGTTGGCGCCGTTTAGATCTGGACAGTGAGAAGATACAGAGGATGTATCTGCTACTGAACTATCCAAGACGGCAACTGAAGTGCCACTACCTTTATATCCAAGAGCCCAAACAGCCTCAATATTGCTTGCTGTATGATGGCCGTTACTTACAGACCTTGTAGGCATTGAGGAAGGTGCTGCAAGAACAACTTTGTCGTAGTTGGCTAGAAATACATTGCCCACAGAAGGATGCTGAGCCAACTGTATTAGTTGCGCCTTAGTTGCAGTAACAATTACAGCAGGCATTCCCGCAAAGGGCGTATATTGAATACGCCGGGCTTCTAGAATTTGCAGAAATGCGTTAACTCGCTGCTGGACACGGTTTGTTATACCACTTAGATACTCGGCGCGAATCTTGTGAGAGAGCGCTACATCAGGAACGTCCATGGGGCTTCGATTATTCGCAACGGCATTACGAACTTCAGGATATTTCTGGGAGAGTTCATTTGTGACTTCAAGCTCCAAATCTGAAAGAGCAGCGCCTGGCTGGATCTCTAGAATTATGGTCGCTGATACTACGTCACTGTTGCTAAGCCCCTGAAGATGATTAAATAACGCTGGATCTAGTTTCCCAAACCGTTCAACACGTGTCTTTTTCTCTGCAAGCTCAACATCGTTTGCGGAATGAACGGCTCTTGTGTCATGCTCAATCATTAGCTTGTATGGCTGAAAAGAGCTTTTATCTATAATTGTGACAAATTGAAACGTCTTAGCCAAGATCTCCGAACGAACTTCGGTGTCTTCAAAGACGAACAGTGTACTAGCAGGAATACCTTGCGCTTTACTTACATGCTCAATGGCGAGGTGTGCAAATATTGATTGCCTATTTATGTTAGGCAGACCTTGCTCATTTGCCGTTTGTGCGCGTGCCGTTATATTTAGATTAAGCAACACGACCGCCGTGAGGACGAGGATGATGATGCGGAACGAAGAGCGGGTCATGATGAATGTCCTCCCTGATATGACAACTAAGGTGCGGAGAGAGAGATAGGCACAATAATCCAGTGTGTAAGAAAATCAGTTTATCTTGATCTCTTGTTTGTAGATAACATCCTCTCGAACGATTAGGTTGAAGGTAACAGTCTTACCTCGAAGTAAATCTGATCGAATAGTGATGAGCTGATAAGGATCTTCTGACATGGGAGACTCGACCTGCTCGCCGAAAAACACGTTATACCATTTATCAGGTGTGTGAAATGTTGCATGCACATTCACATTGTTTTCCGAGAGGTAGACATCATCAACGATTACATCGTAACCGGAATGACTTTTACTTCCCTGAAACACGAACAGAGCTAAGAATTGATTATAATCAACTGCCCTTAGTGAAGAAAATACCTGATTCTTTTCTTCCGGTATCACATAAGATGGTAGAGTAAACTCCTTGCTGTTCTCTATTCTGGAAACGTCATTTATATCTTGTATAATTATGAGTTCTGGTGTAACACCGGCTGTTCTTGAATTACGAAGAAAAGATCCTCGGCTAAGTGTTGTGAAAGGTATTTCTGTCCCAGGAATCCGAAAATACAGATAATAGATGACCAATATAATTACGGCGATTCCAATGAGGATAACAGATGATCGTGTTGTCTTATTAGTCCATCGCATTTAATGGCGCTTTCTTCATAAATACAAAGTCAGAGAATGGCGCTTTGCTTACACATCTGAGGACAACGAAAGATCTTGCCAAACTGTATCCGGGAGAGCCAGGATTACACCCTGACTCCACCCAAGGCATAGAAGATGGAAGATTCGCAGTTACAGTAGCATATAGCGGCCAGAATGCGAGTAGTGCATGATGCCGCTCTGTGATGCGGCCGAACCCGCGATGCGAAGGCATACTACCACAAGGTTAAAAATTTGTCAAAATTTGCTGGCAAGAGCCTTCTACCCTAGCAGATTCCTCCTGAAGATGCCGTAGTAAGGCAGAGAAAATGTACGTAAATGGTTCATCCGGCAAGTTCGCTTACGCTCCTAGCCACGGGGCCTCAGGTCAGTCTAGGAATCCGAAAAGAGAGAGCATAGCCATCTTGCATTGGTCGCCAGATGCGGGTTGCTGCCGGCCCGTGAGCAGAGCTACACGTTCTCGCTTAATGCGGCTGATGACACGAATCTCGGGTCAGGGCCATGAAGCGAGCATGCAAACCTGGGTGCTCGATGGGCAGACCCTAGTGACAGTGAACATTCCACCGAACACAGGCCGACTCTATCAATATGACGGTGCCTGCTACGTTCGCCGGGGAACCAACACAGTGCCACTATCGGTCGAGGAGATCAACGCGTTTTTGAACCGAGGTGGCCTGGCTGGGTGGGAACTTCGTGTCGGCCCAGACTGGATGACGGTCGATGACCTCGACATTGATGCGGTCGAACGCTATCTTTCCTACCGAGCGGAGCCAGGGCCTTCGCATATTTTCCAGTGAGATCACCGCGTTCTGATGCAGAGTAGCGAGAAGGAGGGGAGGTCAGGTAGGATGGCGGCAGCAACCAGCGAG
>SFCB01000120.1 GCA_004367505.1 Chloroflexi bacterium OHK40
GGCGCGGGGGCAGCCGGCGCGGGGGCTGGAGCGGCAGCGGGAACCTGGCCGCCCTTCGCCTGGGCCGCAAACTCCTCAACATTCTCCTTGATAATCCGGCCGCCGGGGCCAGTGCCCTGCACGCGGCGCAGATCCACCCCGAGCTCTTCGGCGAGGCGGCGGGCCACCGGCGAGGCGATCACACGGCCGTTATCGTCGCTGGCATCGGCGCGAGGGGCTGTGTCCACTGCGGCGGGCGAGGTCTGCCCTGCGGTGGCGATCGTGCCGCCCTCCTCGCCGGGACGGGCTGCCTTCGCCTCCTGGGCGGCCGCCGGCGTCGTGGGGGCGGGCGCGGGCTCGGCGGGTGCGGCGCCATCGCCGATAATCGCGATCACCTCGCCGATCGGCACCGTCTGCCCCTCAGGGATGAGGATCTTCTGGAGCGTGCCGTTCTCAAACGACTCCAGCTCCATCGTGGCCTTATCGGTCTCGATTTCGGCGATGATCTCCCCAGTGCTGATCTGATCGCCCGGCTTCTTCAGCCAGCGCCCGACGGTGCCCTCAGACATCGTGTCGCTCAGGCGAGGCATGGTTACTTCACCCATCGCTCACTCCTGCGGTTGCAGCATGGACTATGGCCGGCCTCCACTCGTGCATGGTGCATGTTACTTCTTTTTCCCCTCGAGAACCTTGCGGATGGCGTAGATCAGGCTGTTGGCGCTCGGCTTCGAGGCGGCTGAGAGTTCTTTGGCGTAGGGCAGGGGCACCTCGAGGCCGGCCACACGCCGCACCGGCGCGTCCAGGTAGTCGAAGGCCTCATCCTGGATGGTCGCGGCGATCTCGGCGGTGACGCCGTAGGAATACCAGTCCTCGGCGATCACCACGGCGCGGTTGGTCTTCTTTACCGACGCGATGATCGTGGGGCGGTCCAGCGGGCGCAGGCTCCGCAGGTCCACGACCTCCACCGAAATGCCCTCGCCCTCCAGGCGCTGGGCCACCTGCATGGCCACGGCGGTCATACGCGAGTAGCTCACCACCGTCACGTCGGTGCCCTGGCGTTTCACCTCGGCCACCCCGATCGGCACGGTGTAGTCGTCGTCCTCGGGCACCTCGCCTTTGGTATCGTAGAGCGCCAGGCTCTCAATAAACATCACTGGATCATCGTCGCGGATGGCGGCCCTCAGCAGGCCCTTGGCATCGTAGGGGGTGGAGGGCGCCACCACCTTCAGCCCCGGGCAGTAGGCGAACCAGTTCTCGAAGCTCTGGGAGTGGGTAGCGGCGAGCTGGCCAGTACCGCCGGAGGGAGTACGGATCACCAGCGGCACACGCACCTGGCCACCGAACATGTAATGGATCTTCGAGGCGTGGTTGACCACCTGGTCGATCGCCACGAGGATGAAGTTGATCGTCATGATCTCGACGACGGGCCGCAGGCCGAGCATCGCGGCGCCCACGGCAAGCCCCACGAAGCCTTCCTCGGCGATCGGGGTATCAACCACGCGCTTGGGACCGAACTCCTGCAGGAGGCCCTCGGTGATGCGGTAGGAACCCTGAAAGACCCCGATCTCCTCGCCCATCAGCAACACGTTCGGATCGCGGGCCAACTCTTCGCCAAGCGTATCATTGAGGGCCTGGCGATACGTGATTACGGGCATGGCAGCAACCTCTACGCAAAGACGCCCAGCCGCCACCGACGAACCACGGCTCACAACGCGCACCGAGCGGTCGTCGGTCGCCGGGCGTCGATCGTTTTACAGCTCCCCGCGATTGATCTTCACCTCGCGAATGGCATCCTCGGGGCCCGGGATGTTGGGGACGGGCGTGGCATACATATTGACGTACATATCCTCGAACCGAGGGTCCGGGCTGGCGTTGGCGAAGTCGATCGCCTCCTGGACCTCCTTCTCCACCCGATCGGTCATCGCCTTGAGCCAGTCGTCGTCGACGATGTCGTGGTCGTGGAGCAGGGCGGCGAAGTTCCGCACCGGGTCGTGCTTCTCACGGCCGCTGCGCACGAACTCGGGGTCGCGGTAGCGGTCGGCATCGATCACCGAGTGGCCACGGAAGCGGAAACTCACGACATCGAGGATGGCGGGCTCACCCTCTTGCTCGGCTCGCGCGCGCAGGCGACGGCAGGCGTCACGCACGGCCAGTACATCGGTGCCATCGATCCGCTCGCCGTGGATACGGAAGGAAGCGCCCTTCTTCCAGAGGTCGGGCTCGGAGGAGCCCATCTCGACAGAGGTGCCCATGCCGTAGCCATTATTGACGATGAAGAAGAGCACCGGCAGGTTCCAGAGCTTGGCCAGGTTGAGCGACTCATAGAAGGCGCCGATATTCGTGGTACCATCGCCCATCTGGGCCACGACCACGCCGGGCTTGCCCTGATACTTGAGCGCGTAGGCCGCGCCCACCGCCAGGGGCACCTGCCCACCGACGATTGCATAGCCGCCCATGAAGTGGGTTTTGGCATCGAAGAGGTGCATCGAGCCGCCGCGCCCGCCGCTCACACCCGTCTCCTTGCCGAAGAGCTCGGCCATCACCGGCCCCGGGGGAACGCCCCGGGCGATGATGTAGCCGTGCTCACGGTAGTTGGTGAAGATGTAGTCGTCCGGGGTGAGGGCGGCCATCAGGCCGACGATCGTCGCCTCTTCGCCGAGATTCAGGTGGCAGTAGCCACCGATCTTGGCCTTTACGTACATCTCGCTCGTGCGCTCCTCGAAGCGGCGAAGCAGCAGCATCTGGTAATAATAATGCCGCAGATCGTCGGGGTTTTCGCGCTCAAGGGCACTGCGCTGCGTATCCTCTACTTTTGCCATGCTGCTACTCCTCTACATGCCGGGCGGCACGACATCGTGAACAAAGGCCTGCTCGCCCGCACCGCAACGGGGGCAGTGGGCCGGCGGTTCCATGCCGCGCACGATCTCGCCGCACACCCCGCAGACCCAGCGCATCGCGATCTGGCGCACCAGGTCGGAGCGGCTGACGATGCCAACCACCCGGCCATCCTCCACGACCGGAACACGGCGGATGCGCTGGTTGGTGAGCAGGTGCTGCACCTCCTCCACTTCGGTGTCCGGACTCACCGTGATCACGCTCCGGCTCATAATGTCGGCCACGGTCCGGCCCTGTTTGGCGATCAGGTCGTGTTCCGTCACCAGGCCCACCAGCAGGCCGCTCGCGTTCACCACCGGCAACCCGCTGATGCGGTTGCGGGCCAGCAGCCGCGCGGCATCCTCGACGGTCGCTTCGTCGAGAATGCTGATGACGTCCCGGGTCATGATCTCTCGGGCTTTCATCGGCGAAACCCTCTCTCTACGTGCTTTTCTTGTGAAAGAAGGCACAATAAAAATGGCGAAGAGGACTCCCTCTCCTGCACCCTGGAAAACCAAGCTTGTCTATGAGCGGCGGGCCGCCCTTAGTATAGCAGAACTGCGAAAGGGAACGCTGCGCTGAGGCGCAACGCGGGTGGTGCGCGCCGTTCGACACGCATGCGGTCGTCGCATGCATGCGCTCCGCCCCCATCGGCTCCTGCCCGGGCGCTGAAGGGCCCGGCGACGGAGATTCTTTCTCCGCTCTCAGAGCGGGAGAGGGGGAACCTGGCCCCTCAGGATGCGGCAAACCGCCGATTGAACCCAGGTTCTTTCTACCCCTGAACGTGCGCGGGGCCAGGCCCGCCGCGTGCGCGGTACGGCTGGGTTCCCGCGTGCGCGGGAACGACCGCCCTCGAGGGGGATCGGGCGCAGAGGCAGGCCCGCGTGCGTACGTGATGGCCACCGGTCCAGGCAGGAAGATACGCCACACCCTGCCTCACCCGCCAACCTTGACGCTACCAGCGAACTAGCGGTACCCTGGCTAGTATGAGCAATACAAAGCGAGTTATTCTCACCGGCGCCACTGGCCTGATTGGCCGCCAACTCTTCGGCGCGTTGCGCGAGCGTGGCTACGAGATCGTTGTCTTCTCCCGGAACCCCGAACAGGCCCGCCGCCAGCTCCCCGGGGCTGCGGAATATGTCGCCTGGGCGCCAACGCCTGGCGGGGGCTGGACCGCCGCCCTCGACGGCGCCGACGCCGTGATCCACCTGGCGGGGGCCCCGATCGCTCAGGGCCTGATCGGGGTGCGCTGGACCCCCGCCTATAAACGCGAGATCATGGCGAGCCGGGTGGAAGGTACCCGCGCGATCGTCGAGGCCATCGCGGCGGCACCTCGCAAGCCAGCGACTCTCGTGAGCGCCTCGGCGATCGGCTACTACGGCCACCGTGGCGCCGAGCCCCTGGACGAAAGCGCCCCGCCCGGCAACGATTTCCTCGCCGATGTCTGCGTAGCCTGGGAGCGCGAGGCCACCCGAGCCGAAGCGCTCGGCCTGCGCGTGGTTCGTGTGCGTACCGGGATTGTGCTGGATACGACCTCCGGCGCCCTGGGGCAACTCTTGCTCCCCTTCCGGCTCCGTACTGGCGGACCCATCCTCCCCGGCACCCAGTACTACTCGTGGATCCACCCCGCCGACGAGATAGGGATCATCCTCCTCGCCCTGGAACACCCCGGGGCTGCCGGGCCGCTCAATGCCACTGCCCCGAACCCCGTCACGAGCCACGAGTTTGCCGCGATCCTCGGCGAAGTGCTCGGCTCACCCTCCTGGCTGCCCGTACCCGAACTGGCCCTCCGGGCTGCCCTCGGCGAGATGGCCGACCTGGTCACGAAGGGGCAGCGCGTAGTGCCCCGCCGCGCCCAGGAACTGGGCTACCGCTTTCGCTTCCCGGAGCTCAAACCTGCCCTCCGTGACTTGCTGGGGTAGCCTGCGCCCACGGCCCCCCACTTGCCCGGGGGCTGGCCCGCGTACGTACGCTGCAAAGTTGCCCTTTCCCCCTCACCCCCGGCCATCGGGAAGCCTTCCGCCCCACTCTCCCGTTCTGGGAGAGTGGGTTGGGAGCCTGCCCCCCTGCATTTCCGGGGGCACACAGGCGCGGCCCTGACGCCCACGGTCTGCTGGCGTGCGGGATGGGACGCTGCACCCGCGTACTGCTCACCCCACTTGACGCATCCGTCCCGGCGTGTTATGCTGACCCCAATCTCGAACGATTGTTCACATCCATGAACCCATGCAGGCTCAGGGCAGTCGGCAGCGCGAGCACTCGCCATCCTCAAGCAGCGAACTCGCCGATCACGCCAGGGCCGGCTGGTTCAACTATGGGCCCGGGCTGTCAGAGCAGGGCCGGAGCCGTTGCGCCTCTACCACCGCCAGGGTTCTGTGCACGTGCTCGCCTCCCGATGAACGCTACGCGCGCCTGAACGATCCATCGCTGACCGCCAGTGTGCCGGATCTGACCGTCCTCCCCGGTGGCTCCATACTCGACGGCCAGGAGCAACCACCAGCGCAGTACGACGGGGGCGGCCAATCGGTCACCGGCCCGATCGGCGGTGTGGGCGCAACCACGAGCAGCGCGATCCCAACCACAGGATTGCGCCGCCGGGGCCATCGCCGCAGGCGACCTGATGGTTGCGCCAGAGCCTGGCGGGCCGTGTCCGGCCCGCCTCGGACGCCATGCATCAGCCTGGCCCTCCTGCGACGCCCTTCAGCCCTCACGCAAGTACCAGGAACCAGAAACCGGAGCACCACAAGCGGATGACGTTCCAACGCGATTCAGCCCTCCGTAGATGGCTCAATCGTTCCGGGAATTGCTTTGAATGGAACCACACCCTTCGTTCGGTCGTATGGGCAGGGACGCAGCATGCCGCGTCGATGAGAGACCGAACGCGCAACGTGGTTCCGTGGAGCGGGGCGAGTTCACCCCGCGATCAGCTTCATAAGCCCTGGCCGGGTGCGCCGGACAGGCCGTAGGATCAGAGCCGCGCGCCCGACCAAAGGAGGTTTGTGTGAGAGCGCTTGTCTGGGAGGCGCCCCGAACCATGGCCGTGCGCGAGCACGACCTGCCGAACATCGATCCCGACGAGGTGCTGATCAAGGTGGCCTTTGCCGGCATCTGCGGCTCGGAGCTCAGCGGCTACCTTGGCCACAACGCCCTCCGGGTTCCGCCGCTCGTGATGGGGCACGAGTTCTCGGGTGAACTGGTTGCCATCGGCCCACAGGCCCGCGCCGCTCATCCCACGCTCACCGAGGGCCAGCCCGTGACGGTCAACCCGCTGCTCGCCTGCGGCACGTGCCGCTTTTGCTTTACGGGGATGCCCCACCTCTGCCGCAGTCGCCAGCTGATCGGCGCCCACCGTGCCGGCGCCTTCGCCGAATGTGTGCGCGTGCCCGCTAGCAATGTGCTGCCACTCCCAGCCGGGATGAGCCTCCATACCGGAGCACTCGCCGAGCCAGCCGCCGTTGCCGTCCATATTGGAGCGCTGGCCGGCCCGCTGGAGGGCGAGCAGGCTCTAGTGCTCGGGGCTGGCCCGATTGGCCTGCTCGCCCTCCAGGTTCTGAGGCTCCAGGGCGCAGCCGCCGTCTTCGTAAGCGATCTCGACCCTGCCCGGCTCGAGATGGTCGCCGCTTACGGTGGCCATCCGATCGACGCCCGCAGCGAGGACGTAGCGCAGATCGTTGCCACCAGCACGGACGGCCTGGGCGCCGCAGTCACCGTTGATGCGGTGGGAACCGCCCGTACTCGCGCCCAGGGCGTGGGTGCTACCCGCTCGGCTGGCCGGCTGATCCTCAGCGGGCTCCACGAGGAGACCAGCGCGATGCCCGCCGCCGAGATCATTCGCCGGGAGATCGTGGTACAGGGCAGCTTCTGCTACACCCATGCCGACTTCGCCCGCGCCATCGATCTGCTCCACCAGGGTGCGCTGCGCCTCGACCCGTGGATCGTCGAGGCCCCCCTTGCCGATGGTGGGTCCTGGTTCGAGCGCCTGATCGACGCTCCGGGGGCCGTCGCCAAAGTGCTGCTCACGCCCTAAACTGGCCCCTTCGCGGCCTCTTCGCGTCATTCGGAGCCGGCTTCTCATCCCCTTCTAACGGCGCGCTAAATCTCCCCTCAGCCTTGTATCGCATACTGATACCCGGAAGTCATGGCGCTTTTAAATGGAACCACAATCCTCGGGTCGCATGCGCAGGGATGTCGTGTCCTGCGCATGCGCGTGACCGAACGCGCAATGTGGTTCCATGGAGCACCTGTTATAGAAGGGTATCCGTATGGAAACCGAGCGCAAAAACCGAACCAGTCCACTCCTTTTGATTGTCGTCCTGCTCTTCGGGATCTTTATTGGCGTGGCCGGTGGCGCTGTGGCCGGTGGCGCCGCAGCCTACTACATTACCGGGCAGCAGATGCAGCAGGCTCGGGTTGTAGCTCAGCCAGTGAGCGCGCCAGTTGCTCCGGCCGCCACCCAACCCGCCGCCCCCGCACCAGGCGGAGCCGCTGCCAGCGTCGCGGAGTCCGACACTGCCATTGAAGCGGTGCAGCGCGTCGGCCCTGCCGTTGTTACCGTCCTCAACCGTGGCCAGCAGGGCATGGGCAGCGGCAGCGGCGTGATTATCAGCGAAGACGGTTATATCATCACCAACAACCACGTGGTCGAGGGCGCCAGCCAGCTCGCCGTGGTCTTCGCCGACAACTCCCGCCGCGATGCTCAGCTAGTCGGCACCGACCCGCTCAACGACATTGCCGTGATCCGTGTGGAGGGCGAGGTGCCCGCCGTTGCCGCCGTGGGCGACTCCGCCACCCTGCAGCCGGGCGAGACGGTCCTGGCGATCGGTAGCCCCCTCGGCAACTTCCGCAATTCAGTCACCGCCGGCGTGGTGAGCGCCCTGAACCGCTCCGTGGGACCGATGGAGGGCCTGATCCAGACCGATGCGGCGATCAACAGTGGCAATAGCGGCGGGCCGCTCATCAACCTGCGCGGCGAGGTCGTCGGTATCAATACGCTTGTCGTCCGCAACGACTTCGACTTCGGCAGCAGCGCGGCGCCTGTCGAGGGCCTTGGCTTCGCTGTCCCGAGTACGATCTTCCGCAGCGTCGCCGACCAGCTGATCGCAACCGGTGAGGTGCGCTACCCCTACCTCGGCGTGCGCTACCTGCCGCTCGACGGGAGTATCGCCGCCGAGCTTGGCCTCCCCGTCCAGAATGGCGCCCTCATTCAGAGTGGCCAGGCCGGCCAGCCCGCCGTTGAGCCGGGTAGCGCCGCTGACCAGGCCGGCATTCGCGACGGCGATATTATCACCGCCGTGGATGGCACCAGCCTGGACTTTAACACCTCGCTGCGCCAGCTGCTGCTGCGCCACAAGCCCGGCGATACGGTGCAACTCACCATCCTGCGTAACGGCACCGAGCAGACGATCCAGGTCACCCTCGGCGAGCGCGACCCCAATCTCTAAACCGTTCGCTCACCCGAACCTGACAGCCCCCTGAGACAATGTTCTCAGGGGGCTGTCACATTAAGAGCAAGTTATGCTATAATCCGCGCCGGCCACCCTGGTGTGGCCCCGCTACCAGGCACGTAGACACGGAGGACCGATTGAGGTCACAGCAAACCGCCAGGCTGCGGTTGCGGCCCCTCTGGGCGCTCCTGACCCTCGTCACTGCCCTCGTCCCTGCCAATCAGGCCCTCGCCGCCGGCCCCGAGCCCAACGCTGCGCTCGCGGCCGCCCCCGCCCTGGATCTGCTCGACGGCACCGCGCTCGGCCCCACAGGCCTCGCGCTGGCTGCAAGCGCCGGTCCGCCCCCTGCCATCCTCGATGCCCCCTTCCAGCGCTTCGGCAGCGCGCTCTCTACGCCAATCACGCTCGCCCAACCCACCACCCGCCTGCGGCTTAGCTACGCGGCTACGGTCCCGCCAGGCGCCAGCGTCCGCGTCGATGTGCGCGGCAGCCTCGATGGCCAGCGCTGGCTACCATGGGTTGTCGGGCTCCCCGATGGCGCGGTTGTTGGCTTCGTCCGCCCCGTGCGCCTCGCCCAGTACCGGGTGTCGCTCCTGGGCGGCCTCGGCGAGGCCAGCCCACACGTTCGCGATGTGCGTCTCGCCAGCACCAGCCTGGACGCCACCGTGCAGGGCCCGGCGCCCTCGCCCTATGGCATCGCGCCCACGTTCCGGGTACGGGCCACCCGCCAGGGCATGATCGGCGGGCGCACCGCCAACGGCTATGTTATCCCCCCACGGGCCCGCTTCGTCTCCCTGCCCTCCTGGAGCGTCCTCTCAACCCGTGGCCGCGACGAGTACCAGGTGCGGATCAGCTACCGGGGCCGTAGCAGCGTGGTCCCCGTCTACGATGTTGGCCCCTACAGCGGGCGCGACGACTACTGGGACCAGCAGCGCGACGGGTTTCCGGATCTTGAGCGCGGCTGGCCCATGGACCACGCCGCCTACTACGAGGGCTACAACGGTGGCCGCGCCGACAAGGGCTTCGTGCGCTTCCCCACCGCCATCGATGTCGGCGATGGAGTCTGGTGGGACGAACTCGGGATCGTCGGCGACCAGGCCGAGGTGGAGGTAACCTACCTCTGGCTCGGCCAGGACCCCACCGCCGGCCCACCCCGGCGCGATCCCGCCGCCGCCGAACACCTGGTAGACGAGCTGGGTGGTGATTTCTGGCACAGTGCCCCCAGCTTGAGCCCCAGCGCCGTCGGCTGCGGCATGGGTCGCCACGCCTACTGGACGCCGAGCACCACCGATCCGGCTGGCGCGACCGTGGCCCGCTGGCAGCCAGACATCCCCGCCGAGGCGCTCTACGATGTGTTCGTACACGTCCCGATCTGCGGCGGCAAGCAACCTCCCGTGGCCCAGGCCCGCTATGTGATCCAGCACCGTGATGGCGCCGTGGAGCTCGCCATCGACCAGCGCCAGCAGACTGGCTGGGTGCACCTCGGGCGCTTCCCCTTCGCGGCTGGCACTCAAGGCTTCGTGCAGCTCGGCGCGCTCGCCGGCGATGGCGGCGGATCGGTCTGGTTCGATCAGGCGAAGTGGGTGCGCGTACCCTAGCGTCGCTATGCTGCACCAGGCGCGCAGCTGATATCACCAGCGCGGTGCCGCCGCCTTTCCGGCGGCACCACGCGCCCACACGGGGGCCGGATCGAGCCGGCGCAGGGCGGTTTCGCAGGGTAGTATTCCGCCTGCCACGCCCAACCCCACGCCCCTCAAGCGCCCGATGGCAACGCGCCGCTGGCACGCCTGATTGGCCCTGCCCGCAGCGCCCTGGCCCTGTCGGGCGAGCCTGCGCCAGAATACGGATCGCGCCGGCACCCAATTCAGGCTATAATGAGGGTATCCGCTCGTGCCGCGCGACAGGAAGCAGTCGCTCCATGACCGCATCGCCATCCGACTGGGAGCTCATCCTCGCGTGTCGGGCCGGTGGGGCAGAGGCGTGGGAGCAGATCATCAGTCGCTACGAGCGTCTCGTCTACTCGATCCCGCTGAGCTACGGGCTCCCCCGCGACGATGCTGCCGATGTTGCCCAGACGACGTTCTTAGCCCTGTTTCGGAGTCTGGGTGCCCTTCGCCCCGAGACGCGGCTCAGCGCCTGGCTTGCGACCGTCGCCCACCGCCAGACGCGCCGCATCCTGCGGCAGAGTGGCCGTGAACATCCGATAGCCCTGGAGATCCTCGACGAACGGCTCTCCCACCCCGGGCCCGAGGGCAGCGCCCCTCTGGAGCGCTGGGAGCTCGTCGAGTGGCTGCACTTCGGCCTGAGCCGCCTGAACGAGCGCTGCCGGCGCCTGCTCCTGGCCCTTTACTTCGATCAGGCCGAGCCGTCGTATGCGGAGGTGGCAGCCCGCCTCGGCCTCCCCCTTGGCAGCATCGGGCCAGGCCGCGCCCGCTGCCTGGAGCAACTCCGCCAGATCCTCAAGAGCAGGGCCTGAGCTAGGCTGTATTTTTTCTGCCCCCAGCGACATGGATCTGGCAGCACCATGTACAAAAGGGGGCTCAACAATGGCAAGCACGATGGTACCCTTCGATCGTCTACTTGATCGCTATGAAGGCCGCCTCAGCGAGGAGGACGCGCGCGCTACCGACGCGCTCCTCGCCGAGGGTGACGCCGCAACCCAGGCCAGCGCCGCATGGATCGCGACCTTCATCCTGGCGCGCCGCCGGGTACACCTGGCCGACCCGCCCCCCGAGCTGCATCGAGCCTTAGTGGCCCAGTTTCAGCCCGGGGCGGTGTCGCCTATCGCCCATCGGATACGGGCGCTGCTCTCCTTCGACAGCGCCAGAAACCCGGCCCTCGCCGGGGTTCGCTCCGTGAGTGCCAGCACACGCCAGCTGATCTACGAGTGTGGTCTCGTCGAGGTGGCACTGAATGTGCGGCCAGGCCGCCAGAGCGACCGCCTCGACGTCAACGGCCAGGTCTTCCCACGCTTGCTCGGCTCTGCAGCCGGGCTGGTGGCCCGCCTCACGCGTGACGACACCCTGATGGACATCTCCCTCACCAGCGATCTCGGTGAGTTCAGCTTTACCGATCTGCCACCGGGACCCTACGCCCTCGAGCTTTTTGTCGAAGATAGCCAGGTAGAAATCGACACCTTCGAGGTTCAGCTGCACACGTCTCCCTGAGTGGCAGCCCCCGCGTGTCTGAAATGGAGCCGATCGCGAGCCCCCACACCCTGTCCCCACCTCCCGATGCGCCTGTGCGGGAGGCAGATGACAGCGGCACGCCCGACGCCGAGCAGGTGCTAGCGTTGCTCGGCGAGGCGGGCGCGTTGATGCGCAGCGATCCCAGCCAGGGCCGCCGCATTGCCGAGCGGTGCGTCGCGCGCGCCGAGCACCTGGGCCGGCCCGAGTTGCTCGCCCGCGCCAGCTACCTCTGCGCCCGGGCCTATGCGCTCAACGGCGAGTACGCAGCGGCAACCGCCGCGATCGCTCGCGCGCAGGCGGCTTATCACCAGGCCGGCGCAACGTTCGAGGCCCTGCGCACCAACGTGGGCCTCGTGAGCGTGCTGCGCGAGCAGGGCGCCTATCAGCAGGCGCTCGAAACCGCACGGCAGACTCTCAGCGAGGCGGTCGATCCGCATACCGGGATCGCAGCGGAGGATGCGACCTACCTTGCCGCGCTCATGCAGCAGAATACCGGCCTCTGCTATGAGCAGATGGGCCAGTACGAGGCCGCGCTCGCCGCCTACACCGAGTCCGAGCGGCACTTTCGGGCCGTTGGGATGCACAGCCCTCTCGGTGAGCTTGGCACCAACCGAGGGATCGTCCTGCTCAACCTTGGCCGCCCCAGTGAGGCCCTGGCCGCCTTCGAGCAAAGCGCCGCCCAGTTCGCCCAGGACGGCCTCACCCTCTTGCTCGCCCGCACGCTGCTCAACATCGGGAACGCCCACCTGATGCTCGGCCAGTTTGCTCATAGCCTGGCCGCCTTCGAGCGCGCGCGCCGCCTCTTCGAGAGCCTCGAAGCCCGGACCGATGTGACTGTGTTGACCCTCGACACCGGCGATGCCTACATGGCCCTCAACAGCTACGCCGAGGCGCTGGCCGCCTACTGGGAGGCTGCCACCGCGCTGCGGGAAAGCGGCATGCCCCACGACCAGGCCCGCGCCCTGTGGGGCGCCGGTACCGCGCTCCTCGCCCAGGGCCAACTCGATGCCGCCGCCGCCGCCCTCGACGAGGCCGCGGCCCTCTTTCGCGCCGCAGGCAATCTACCGCTGCTCTCGAGTGTGCTGCTTGAGCACGCCAGTATCCAGGCCCGCCGTGGCGAGACCACTGCGGCCCGTGCCCTGGCCGCCCGGGCCCTCGATCTCGTCTCCGGCAAGCACTGGCCCGTGCAGCAGTGCTACGCCCACCTGCGCCTGGCCGATCTCCAGGCCAACGAGCAGCACGCCGCCGAGCAACACCTCCTCGCCGCCCGTCGCATCTCCGAGCAACTCGGCCTGCCCCAACTCACCTTCCGCATCTACCAGCGCCTCGGTCGGCTGCGCATGCTCCAGGGTCGCCCGGACGAAGCCCGGGGGCTCCTCGAATCCGCCGCCGAGCTGATCGAGCGCCAGCGAGGTACCCTCGCCACCGAGTCGCTCCGTGTATCGTTCATCCAGGATAAGGTTGCCGTCTACGAGGATCTGCTGCGCCTCCAGCTAGAGCGGCTCCCTTCCGATCCGTGGCGCGCCTTGATCATCGCCGAGCGTGCCCGCGCCCGCGCGCTCGCCGACCGCCTCGCCGACCCCACCCCTCCGCCACCCCCTTCCCCTGGGGTCACCGCCGAGCTCGCAACGCTTCAGGCCGATCTGCATGCGCTCTACACCGAGCTGCTCGGGCCTGGTTTCCGCCCTGAACGCGCCGCCGCCCTCCGCCAGCGGGCCACCGAGCTCGAACAGGCAATCGCCCTGCTGCGGCTCCGCAGCGCCGCCGAGGCCCCGCCCGACCCGCTCGCTGCGCCACCTGGCGCCGACGAGCTGCGCCTGCGCCTCGACACCGCTGGTGGGGTCCTCGTCTACCAACTGCTCGGCGACGAGATCGTCGCCTTCGTCTACGCGGGCGGCGAGCTATCCCTGGTGCGCCACGTGGGCCGCCTCTCCAGCGTTGAGCCGCTCGTCGCCCGCCTTGCCAGTCAGTGGGAACGCTTCAACGCCGGGCCCGATTTTGTCGCCCGGCATATGACGGTGCTCGAACGCTCGGCGCACCAGGTGCTCGGCGAGCTCTATCAGCGGCTACTGGCCCCAATCGCCTCCCAGCTCGCGCGCATCCCCGGCACGCCACGTCGGCTTACAGTTGTGCCCCACGGGCTGCTCCATCAGGTGCCCTTCCATGCCCTGACCGACGGAGAGCGCCACCTCGTCGACGACTACGCGATCAGCTATGCGCCGAGCGTCACCGCAATGGCCCCCATCCCTGGGCCGGCCGCCCGCGCTCCCCGCCGTGCCCTTATCGTTGGCGTCTCCGACCCGCTCATCCCCGAGGTGGCGAGCGAGGTGGCCGCGATTGCCAGCCATCTCCCCGACGCTACCTTGCTCACGGGCGACGAGGCGACGGTCGCGGCCGTGCGCGCCGCCGCGCCGGGCTGCGCGATCGTTCACCTGGCCTGCCACGGCGTCTTCCGAGGCGACAACCCGCTCTTCTCGTCGCTGCGCCTCAGTGACGGCTGGCTCTCCGCTGCCGAGATCGCCCGCCTCGATCTGCGGGGCGCGCTCATCACCCTGAGCGCCTGCGAATCAGGCCGGGGCCGGGTGTATGACGGCGACGAAGTGCTTGGCCTCACCCGCGCCTTCCTCGGCGCCGGCGCCCGCGCCCTGCTCGTGAGCCTCTGGCTCGTGCAAGACACCACAACGGCGGCCCTGATGCGCGAGTGGTACGCCCTGATCGCCCACGGCATGGGCCACGCCGCCGCTTTGCGGCTCGCCCAGATCGCCCTGCGGCGCCAGTTTCCCCACCCGTACTACTGGGCACCCTTCTTCCTCATCGGCGAACGGTAGCCAACGAGCACGATCCGCGCACCCGTTCCCAGGCACCCGTAACTATTTGGGTCCAGAAGCGTTATCATAGTAGCTACCACCCAACAGTGATCGCTGACTCCTCAGTGTGCGTGATCGGCTGTTCCCGTCATCGCCGCTACCACCATCGCCAGGGGCTACCGTCTCCCGGGAAATGCTTCTCGTGCAGGAGGCCCCCGATGCAGCCAGGCCACTGGTTAGGTCGCCCACTTATCGCCATGATCGCTGCGATGAGTATCACAGCGACACTCGGCGCCCTGCCCGTCCCCGCTGCCGCTGATCCGGGGAGCAAACAGCGCATCGATCAGGTGATCGTCACGCTCAACCAGCCGAGCGGGGCATCGATCGAGGCGATCAACACACATCATGGGACCAGGACGATCACCTGGCTCGCCACCGATCCGACAACCTACCTGCTCCAGGCCCCCTCCGGCACGGCCTTGCAGCACCTGCGTGCCCGTCTCACCGCAGATAGTCGCGTGCATGTCGCCGAGCTAAACTTCCTGGGCCGGGCACCCGAGGCCCACCCACGCGGCATCGATGCCTGGGGCGGTACCGATCCTTCGCCCGGGCCGCTACAGCCTGCCGTCGGTACGATCCGCCTCGATCCGGCGCTCGCTCTCAGCCGCGGCGCCGGTATCACCGTCGCGATCCTCGATACCGGCCTGCAACTCGACCATCCGGCCTTCGAAGGGGCCCTCGCACCAGGCGGCTATGACTTCATCGACGGTGACAACTGGCCAGAGGATAGCGCCAACGGCCTCGACGACGACGGAGACGGAGTGATCGACGAGGCCCTTGGACACGGCACACATGTGGCCGGGATCGTGCGGCTCGTCGCGCCCGATGCGCGCATCCTCCCGATCCGCGTTCTCGACAGTGACGGCATTGGCGATGTGTTTACCCTCGTCCAGGCGATCGAGTACGCCACCCTCCAGGGCGCCACGGTGATCAATCTGAGCCTGGGCACGGACGTCCCTTCCGAAATCCTCAGCGAGGCGGTGCGCCGGGCGTCCCGCGCTGGCGTGCTCGTGGTAGCCTCGGCCGGCAATGATGCCACCGGCGCACCACAGTTTCCCGCCGCCTACCACTGCGCGATCGCCGTAACTTCGGTGGACGCGGCGGGCAATCGCTCATCCTTTGCCAACTATGGCCCCTGGATCTCCGTGGCCGCCCCGGGCGAGCGCATCTTCAGCGCCTTCCCCACCAGCGGCTACGCCTGGTGGAGCGGCACCTCGATGGCCGCCCCCTTCGTCGCCGGCCAGGCCGCACTCATCCGTAGCGCCGGGCCAGGGCTCGAGGTACGCGAGGTGGGCGCCATCATCGGCGGAACGGCCCACGGCCCCCACCACGGCATTGGCGGTTCTCCCGTCGATGACCTCGCCACGGATAGCGCGTCATCGATGGTCGACACCGAACTGGGCGATGGGCTGATCGACCTCACCGCCAGCGTCGAGGCCGCCCTCAGCGGAATCATCCCCCCCTCCCGGGCCAACCGCATCGACGGAACCTGCACCAGCGACGGATCGTCCGGCCCTAGCCTTTAATATCAAGCCCGGCTTGAGAACGTGGAGCGGCGGGGAGGCATTGAGCCATCGCCGGTGAGCTGAGGCGCGTCAGGCCGCCCCCAGGTGGGTGCTCCGGCTCCTGATGCTCGGTGCTTGCGTTGACGGCGTTCGGGCTGATGTTGCGAATCGGTTCGCTTCGCCGCAGGATTGCCTGGTGGATGTATTTTTTGTCATACGACCGGCATGAGTCTGGTACAAGGGTTGTGCTCCAATGCGTGGCCACCCGGGCGAGTCCCCCCCTGGCCCGAGCGGCCAGTGAGCACCCCTGCCCCCTGAGCGTCCCCCCCTCGGCTCAGGGGGAAACCATCAAGACGACGAGACGCCCTGTGCGGGCGTCTCGTCGTCTGATCCGGCTAGAACCAGGTTCAATCTTCGCTTCGCTCCTGGATCACATAAAGCAACTCCAGCAGCACATTCTTCACGCTCTCCCGGTCGGAGGCCACGCACGGCAACACCTTGACATGGGGAGGCTGGCGCAGCGCCAGGCGCAGCTCGTCGGGGCTCCAGGCGTTCGGGCGGTCCTGCTTATTGGCGGCAATCACGTAGGGCGTATCGCGGTAGGAGACAAAAAAGTCAATAATCCGATTCGTCTCGCGGAAGGTCTCGGGGCGCGTGCTATCGACCAGGATCACCAGGCCGAGCATTCCCTCGGAGAGGATCTCCCACATAAAGTCGAAGCGCTTCTGGCCGGGCGTGCCAAACAGATGCAGCACCAGATCATCCGCGATCGCGATCCGGCCAAAGTCCATCGCGACCGTAGTTTCTTTCTTGATCAGCTTGGTGTCATCGGTAGCCCGCCGCTCGGTGGAGACCACTTCGATCTCGCTGATCGCCTTGATGAACTCGGTCTTACCCGCGTTCACGGCCCCGCTGATGACCATCTTTACTGTCTGCACACCAGCCCTCCGCTACGGTGCTGTGCCCTGGTCGAAGCACACATCGTGTGTTACATACCCTTGATGCGATTGATGATGCGGTTCACCAGGCTCCGCTTGACTCTCGGCGGATCAGCGACGGTCGCCCCGCCCTTCACGGGCAGCGGCCTCGGCTGACGCATCACCTCGACGAGCCCTGCGGTGAGGAAGCCATAGACGATCCGGCAGACGTCGAACTCGCTGAGGTTCGTCTTCCGCGCGATCTCGGCAAGCGTGTCACGGCCATTGATGCGGGCGAACACCCGCCACTCCTCGGCGGCAAGCTTCACCCCTTTGGCGCGCTCACCAGGCTGGTCCAGAAAGCGCACAACCATATCGGTCGACGGGATGCGATCCTTGATGCGGCCCCACTCGTCGATCCGCCGCACGCCCTCCATGATCAGGTGATCGACCGAGATCGGGGTGGGGATCACGGGCGCCTCACGCGCTGGGCGCTGGTTTTGCTCAAAAAGGAACTCGCCTTCTGGCCAGCCGAAGAGGCCGTAGACCGCCTCCTCGGTGAAGCTCTGCAATGCCCCCTGGAACTGCTCCTTCGCGGCCAGATTCTCCTCGATGATCACATCCGTGAGGGTTGTGCCATTGTCGCGATTGGCAAGGCTCGCTCGGGCCTGAGCCAACTGTGCCTCGTTGAGGATTCCTAGACGCACCAGCAGGTCGGGGTGCTGATCCTCCGGCTTGCGGGCGGCCATCACGAGCTTGCCCCGCTCGAAGAAGAGCAGTGCCGTCTCCTCGCCGTGGCTCAGGTGGAGCCCGCCGGTCTTGTACCCCCGATCCACCAGGTAGAGGAAGTCGGAGAGGCCAAAATCACGGATATTGCCTACCAGCGCCATGGATTGTCCCTCCGAGGGGATAGCCTGCGGGTGTGGATGTAGGCCAACTAGACCGACACAGCCAGCGACTGCTCAGCCTCAGTCGGCTGCTCCTGGATCACACCGTCGGCCGCGAGCACGGGTACGAGGGCGGCGATGGCGGTAGCGATCATGGCATCGTCGGGCTCGCGAGTAGTAAGGTACTGAGTCGCGAGGGCCGGGGCGAGCACGCGCCGGACCCAGGGGCGGTCATAGTTCGCGGCAGCCAAGCGCATGAACTCGTACGCCACCGCAGCCACCACCGGGATGAGCACGATCCGGGCGCCAACGCGCTGCCACAGCGGCAAGCCACTCACCGACAGAAAGATCACAAAGCCAATCAGGGCCGCGATCACCAGGAAGCTCGTGCCGCAGCGGGGATGAATACGTGAGAACTGGCGCACCGACTCGACGGTGAGCGGAGCCCCGGCCTCGTAGGCGTTGATCGCCTTATGCTCGGCGCCGTGGTAGCCAAAGACGCGCTGAATGTCCCGCAGGCGGCTGATGGCGTAGATGTACCCGATCACCAGCACCAGGTTGATCAGGCCCTCAATCACCTCGCGGAGCAGCACCGGCGCGCCCATACGCGCGAAGGCATTGGCCACCAGCGACGGCAGTACCACAAAGAGACCGATCCCGAGTGCCAGAGCAAACCCGAACATGCCCCACTGAAGCACCGGGTGGAGTTCCTCATCGCCCTCGCCCACCGCCACGCTGGCCGAAAAGTCCAGAGCCTGCCTCCCGATGGTGAACGCATCACCCAGGCCGACCAGCGCGCGCACCACCGGCAGCCTGGCCCAGAGCGAGGCCCGCAGATCGCGCAGCGGGATGTGCTTCATCGCCAACGCGCCATCGGGACGGCGCACCGCCACCGTCGCCTGGCGCCGACCGCGCATCATCACGCCCTCAAGCACCGCCTGGCCGCCGTACGCAAAGCGTTGTTCGTCCATCAGTCCGTCGCTCTACACAGTGAGGCCGTCGCTGGCATACCGTTGCCGACCACGACAGCCTCCCATTACTATCATACCACGCCCCTGGGAGCTACGACAATAGCCCATTGGACGGGGGGAGCCGGCGGCGCTCGTCGCGGGCGCGGGGACAGCATACCGGCGAGCGGTTACCACACTATTGCCCGATGGCTAGGTATCAACGTCGAGGCGCTGAGGGGCATCACGGCGGGCCAGGCTGGTGGCCGCAGCGCGCACACCGGTGATCAGACTGGAGACCCTGATAAATGGTGACACCACCCGCTCGGAAACGAACTGCGTGGTTCCCGCGGCGTTGCTAGCAGTGTCGCGGGCACTCGCGGCAAGCGTGCGGGTGCTCTCAAGCACATCGTTCAGCTTGAGCATGGCCTCGTCGAGCTTGGGAACCACATTCCCGCGCGCCACTTGCTCGAGGCGGTTCATCGTAAACAGGACACCGAGCAGCACCGCAATCGTGAGCACCGTGCTCACGAGCATAAAGAAGCCCAGAATAATGACAAAAATATCGCGGATGGCTTCTCGAACACCGACCGGGGCGAGAAAGAGCCCTACAACGAACGCGATCAGGAGCAAAGTGAGCACGCCCAGGCCAATGCCAATCCATCTAAGCACAGGTGCCTCCGCTCGCAAGGGACAAGGGCGCCCCGAAGGATCCACGGCATTCCGATGCGATATCTCGCCGGTTGAACGGCGCCGATTATATCACACCCGCAAGCGCGAAACAACAATCAGCAAGAGCCAGGCCAGCAGTACCGCTTCCAGCACTGGCACGCCTGCCGGCGTGGGCAGGTTAAGCGGAAAGCGCAGGCCAAGGCCATAGGCTAGCAGGCAGCCCACGAAGGCGGCCAGCCAGAAGATCGGCAGCTGCCGCCAGCGCTGCCCCAGCAGTACATGGGCAAGACCAGCACAGGCCGTGGCGAGCAGGATCAGCAGGAAGGTTGCCGGAGCCAGGCCGTCGATCATCGTGCCACCATGCTGGAGCCAGTGGCCGGGGCACCACACGCTTCACCCGGGCCACCAGATCCACCCACCGGTCCTTCGCCGCCGGTACGCCCTCAACCCACTGGATGTGCCTCACGGCCCCAAACGCGGCGCTGCGCCAGGCTGCCAGCGGAGCGCGTCCTTACGCTGCCAGCCGCACAATCTGCCCGCCGCCCAGCACCCGGTCGCCTGCGTAGAACACCGCCGCCTGGCCGGGCGTTACCGCCTTGAGCGGCGCGTCGAGTTGCACCGCCAGGCGCTCACCGGGCAGTGGCGCCACGATGGCCGGCGCGGCCTCGCTGTGGGCCCGTACCTGCACCGCACACCTGAACGGCTCGGCGGGCCATCCGCCGTCCACGAA
This sequence comes from Chloroflexi bacterium OHK40, assembly GCA_004367505.1. Classification (GTDB taxonomy): domain Bacteria; phylum Chloroflexota; class Chloroflexia; order Chloroflexales; family Chloroflexaceae; genus OHK40. Next base: position 20,011 of record SFCB01000120.1, read on the forward strand.
GCTTGCCCGCTCGACAACCAGCCTGTCGCGCAGGATCGCTTCGGGCGGGCCTACGATCAGGGCGTTACGCGCGACATCGAGGTCAACGACGTAGAGCGGCTGGCCACCACCCAGTCCCAGCCCCCGGCGCTGCCCCACGGTGTAGAGCGGCAGACCCTGGTGACGACCAATCTCGCGGCCAGCCATATCGACGATCGGGCCGGGCCGCAGGCTCTCGGCGGCCTCCTCGCGCAGCAGATTGCGGTAATCCCCCCCTGGCACAAAGCAGATGTCCTGGCTCTCGGGACGGTTGGCGCTGGCCAGGCCTCGCGCCGCCGCCATGGCCCGCACCTGCGACTTCGTCAGCTCGCCAAGTGGGAAGCGGAGCCGCGCCAGATCGGCCTGGCCGAGCATATAGACCATGTAGGACTGATCTTTGTCGCGATCCAGGGCGCGCCGGAGCTCATAGGTTGCAGGCAACCCCTCGCCGGGCACGCCGATCCGCGCGTAATGACCGGTGGCCACCTGCTCGAAGCCGAGCGCCCGGGCGCGCGCGAGCAGGGCCCGAAACTTGATCTCGCGATTACACTCCAGGCACGGGTTGGGGGTCAGGCCCTGCGCATAGGCTCGGACGAAGTAGTCGATCACGTGGCGCCGGAACTCGCGCTGGTAGTTGAAGACGTAATAGGGCACGCCGAGCTGGGCGCACACGCGCCTCGCACTCTCGGCCATCTCCTGCGCGCAGCACAGGCTTTCGGCCAGACGCTCGTCGTCGTCGTCCCAGAGGTGCAGCGTCACCCCGACGATCTCGTGCCCTTGCTCGTGCAGCAGCGCGGCGGCCAGCGAACTGTCCACCCCGCCGCTCATTGCGACCATAATCTTTGCCATGTCACTATTATACCGCCGTGGCCCTCCCCGAAGCCACCGGCATCGCGCGTCCCGCCGTGCGTTCCCACGTGGATGCCCTGTTCCGCCAGGTTCCCACGGGCGCAAACCCGCCAGACGCAGGGTTTTTTAGTGGGTACCCCGCACGGTTGCCCGGAGCACTCGCGCCGCACCGGCGCGGTGCAGGGCGTCCGCGACGGCGCCGCCAGCGTCCGGGTCAACCAGCGCGAACATCACCCCGCCCCACCCCGCACC
>SFCB01000268.1 GCA_004367505.1 Chloroflexi bacterium OHK40
CTCGCTGGTTGCTGCCGCCATCCTACCTGACCTCCCCTCCTTCTCGCTACTCTGCATCAGAACGCGGTGATCTCACTGGAAAATATGCGAAGGCCCTGCATATCGCATCCCAGCAGCGCCGAGAACTGAGAACCAGAAACCGCGTACGGCCACGCAGTACTGACATCACAACTCAAAGAGGATTGCCATATCGCTTCATGCAGCAGTATTCGGTAAAGCGGGGGCACGTTTGGGAAAGAGGAGACCCTGCGGCCTGACGGAGTGGTGTATAGTAGAGCATGGCTATGCTGTCGCAGGAAATGTATCCCCCCTGTGCGTGAACGATAGCTGCCAGGAAGCAGGTGGGCTCGGCCGGCGTGGTGACAATCACAATCTGCTCGATTCGGCCCGAGTCCTGGGGCATGGATCCAGGAACCGGCCCCCCCAGCAGCACGCCGTGGATGGCTCCCACCGTTCGCGGCGCCTGAAGCTGCCTGGTCGACGTGACGGCACGGCATTGGCGCAGTTCCTACAACTCTACGGCACTACAACGCCTGGTGTGGGGGCTGGTGCGGAGTCTGTCAACTCATATGGAACAGATGCAACATTCTTCCATCCGGCTGGAACGCGCATCGGGTGAGGGGTGGGCAGCGAAGCTTACGCGGGTGCTCGGGGAGGAGCTAGTCGGTCTCAAGCCCCGGCTTCTGTTCGCCAACCTGCTGGTGGGACTGCTGCCAGACTATAGCTTCGCCAGGGTGCGCACAGCCATCCTACGGCGGGTTGGGCTGCGCATCGGTCATGGAACCAGCATCTTTGGAAAGGTAGCCCTGCACGGCCGTGGCAAGATCTACGGGCGGCTCCAGATCGGTCGACACTGTGTGGTGAATGTCGGCTGCTTTTTCGATCTGAACGACACGATTACGATCGGGGATCGCGTGGCGATCGGCCACGAGGCCCTTTTGTTGACGGCCTCCCACGCGATCGGCGATGGGGCGCAGCGGAGTGGCGAGATCACAACCGCGCCGATCGTGATCGAGGATGGGGTTTGGCTCGGCGCCAGGGTAACGGTGCTACCCGGCATACGGATCGGTGCCGGCAGCATTGTAGCCGCCGGCGCCGTGGTAACGCGCGATGTACCGCCCAACAGCCTCGTCGGCGGTGTGCCCGCCGAGATTCGCCGACAGCTGTAACGAACGACACCATCGTTGTGCAGTGGCATCGGGTGATGACGCTTTGCTCCACTCGTGGTTCACCTGCCACGAGCGGTGCAAGGCGCTGCCGCAGCCCGCATCCCTACCCGCTGACACGGCTACGCGAGCGGTCAGCCACCGCGATAACGGGGGGGGCATCTACCCGGAGGCCCGACGCCGCTACCGGCGTCAGCAGTGTGGTGAGCTACGAGAGCGCTGGGAGCGTGTCACACTGTTCGCGGCTTTCAGCACTCAGAGCATACGCTACCGGCGCTCTAGGCGTGGTGCATTCCATTGCCGGTGGCGCTGGTAAGGGTTGGCGGGCGACGGTAGAGGATGCGCTGCCGGTCACACGGGTAGCGGAGGCCACGGGCCAGCCCGACCCAGGGGTAGATGAGTTGGGTGAGCCCGACTGAAACCTTCCCGAGGCTGTGCCATTTGAAAAGGCCGGAGAGGATCTGGCGCAGGCCCTGGCTGAACTGCCACTCGAATAGGATCCAGATGGCGGCAGGGTCGCCACAGCGAAGGTATTTGGCGACGGCAGCCCCCGAGCCGATCCCGTAGCTCCGATAGCTGCGCCGGGCGCCCTTCCAGTTCTGCCAGTGATGGTGATAAACGACGGCGTGCGGGGTGTAGACGATCGTGCCACCACGCCGGAGCACACGGTAGCCAAGGTCGCGATCTTCCCAAGCGCCGAGGGGCCGGCCACTGCCGGGAAGCCTGGCGCCGCCGAGGAGCTCGTCGAAGCCGCCGAGCTCTTCGAAGCGTTGGCGGCGCACACCCATGTTGTGGCCATGGCCAAAGCCAAGGTTGAAGCGCTGATGGTGGTAGACCCTGCGTTCCCGCGATGGTTTGAGCGCCAGGGCTTCGACTGTCGCCTGTGGCTGTGGTCCGGCCAGCACGCGACCGAATGCTGCCCAGCAATCAGATGCGGACAACTCTGCTACCAGGCTACCGATCCACTCAGGGTCCACGGTGCAGTCATCGTTGGTAAACAGGATGTAGGGCGCACTGCCCATCGCGGCGCCACGGTTGCGTGTCGCGGCAATCCCGCTGAGCGGCACCCGCAGGTAGCGGATTCGGGGGTCCGCAGCGAGCCCGGCGATACCGCACTCCATCTGATCATGCTCGTTCTGGTCAAGCACCCAGAGCGTGAAGTTCTGATACGAGCTCTGGAGTATGCTCTCGATCGTACGGTGGAGCCGCCCGCCAGACCTATAGGTTGAGATCACGATGTCGACAGCGTTGTCGCTCATAGTCCGCAACTTTCTCTAGCCTCCCTCAGGCCCCACCAACTCTGCCCTCCCTAATCTTAAACGATATGACACCCCTTGTGTTCCAGTCTGGCACCACGGCGACAGCGCGAGCCGTGTCATAGAGGTGCGTCATTATTCGGTGGGTGGCGGTTGTGCCCGTGCAACCAGGGTCCGGGTCCACCCTCATTTGTGTGCCAGTTCCGTCACCGGGGTTGTCATACACTGTTCATCCACGGCTGCTATCGTGGCGCACGAGACGCGCGGCCGTGGTCGCGGGCAGGGGGTCCTGCGAGATGGCCGACGGTCACCGGAGGCCTCGGGATGCTCTGTCTGGACCCGAGGATTCCAACCCTACGCTATGCAAACACCAGCCGCCGAGCCATTCTCGTTTGCGGGCGGTCCCACAGGCTGCCTGCTGGTGCACGGTTTTGGGGGCTCGCCCGAGGAGACCTACGGCCTCGGCAAGTTTCTCGCCGCCCAGGGCTACAGCGTGCTCGGGGTGCGGCTCGCTGGTCACGGATCAACCCCGGAGGCGTTCTACCGCAGCCGCTGGCGCGCGTGGTACAACTCGGCTGAGGAGGGCCTGGTTGAGCTTGCCGCCCGCACCGAGCGGGTCGTCGTGGCTGGTTTCTCGCTCGGTGGGGTGCTCGGCCTGCTGCTCTCGCAGCGTTACCCCCTGGCTGGCCTCATCACGATGGGCTCGCGAGTGCTGGTGCGGGGCAATCGCCGCTTTGTCTGGTCGCCGGTACTGCGCTACGCTTTCGGATGGCGTGATCCCTCCCTGGCCGCCGTCGCCGAGTTGCGGCAGGCCGTGGCGGCGGCGCGGCAGGTGCTGCCGCGCGTGACGGTGCCAGCCCTCGTGATGCACGGGCGTGATGATCGGGTGGTGCTGCCCGCCAATGCCGAGGCGATCGTCGCGGGAATTGCCAGCGAGCGGAAGGAGCTCGTCTGGTGGGAGGATACGGGCCACCAGATGCTCGTGGAAGGCCCACATCGGCTGGCCATCTACGAGCGAATTGCCCGGTTTGTTGCGGCGGTCGCCGGATCCCTCGGGCACCCTGATCGCACTGAGGTCTTAGCAACGGGGTAGCGCTAGCTGCGAGCTACGCTCAACCCCGGCGTCTGGTGTGCGCGTCTCGTCCGCGCGGCGCACAGCCATCTTCTCCCCTCTTGTTATTGTAGAAGCCTCGCCAGACGTGGTGTCTCTTCCCTGACCGGTAAGAGGCTGCTGGATCGCCGTCACGTTTGGGTCGTTCAAGCAATCATAGCAGAACCAAGAAGCAGGAGCCAGGAACCGCCGTATGGCCACGCAGTGCTGACGTTACAACACTGCGAGCATTGTGATAGCACGACAAGGGACGCACCATGGCAACTATTCACCCGACGGCCGATGTCTCGCCCCATGCCGAGATCGGCGCCGGCACCCGTGTCTGGAGCAATGTGCAGATCCGCGAGCGGGCGAGAGTCGGTCGGAACTGCATCATCGGGCGTAACACCTACATTGAATTTGATGTCATTGTTGGCGATAACGTCAAGATCCAGAACAACGCCTCGCTCTACGTGGGGCTCACGGTTGAGGACGGAGTATTCATTGGCCCCCACGTGATCTTCACCAATGACAAACTGCCCCGGGCGATCAACCCGGACGGAAGCCTGAAGAGTGCCGCCGACTGGCACGTAGGCACAACCCGGGTGCGCTATGGAGCGGCCCTCGGCGCCAATACGGTGGTCGTGACCGGGGTGACGATCGGGCGCTGGGCCATGGTCGGCTCTGGATCGGTGGTCACCCGGGATGTGCCCGACCATGCCCTGATGGTGGGCAACCCGGCGCGGGTGATCGGCTGGGTGAGCGCCAGTGGGGTGCGCTGTGCAAGCCAGGAGGAGGCGATCGCGCTGACCGAGCAAGAGTGTGGCGCCACGACGTGACGGTGCAGCTCTGGTGCAGGCGCTGAAGGGGATGTAAAAATCATCTCAAAACGCCACTTTTCAAGGGGGGATTCCCTTATTTTCACTGGTAAATATTCTCTCACTCCTTGATTGCAGGGTGCTCACTAGATCCTCATCGCTGATGCATAACATCAGGGTGATGTGTCGAGGGGATCTCATGCGGCTCTGTACGACTGAAGGCAAAGGTGCAACCATGATCGGTATCGGCGTGATCGGCTACGGCTACTGGGGCCCCAATCTCGTACGCAACTTCTCGCAGGTCGCAGGTGCCCGTGTGGTTGCCGTGTGCGATCAGCGCCCCGAGCGCCGTGCTCTGGTGGAGCAGGTCTACCCTTCGGTGCAAACCTATGCCGACGTAGGCGAGATGCTGCGCCACCCGGCGATCGATGCGGTGGCCGTAGCCACACCGGTGTCATCCCACTTCCCGCTCGCGATGCAGGTGTTGCAGGCTGGCAAGCACGTCTTTGTCGAGAAGCCTTTCACCGCCACCGTGGCCGAGGGTGAGCGCCTGGTGGAAGAGGCCGAGAAGCGCCGCCTGACGCTGATGGTGGATCACACCTTCATCTACACCAGCGCCGTACGCAAGATCAAAGAGCTTCTCGACAATGGCGCCCTCGGCCAGCTCTATTACTATGACTCGGTGCGGGTGAATCTGGGGCTCTTCCAGCAGGATGTGAACGTGCTCTGGGATCTGGCAGTACACGATCTGTCGATTATGGACTATCTGATCGCCAGCAGCCCGACGATGATAGCGGCGACGGGCATGTCGCACGTGCCTGGTCGCCCGGAGAACATGGCCTACCTGACCTGTTTCTTTAACAACAACCTGCTGGCCCACTTCCACGTGAACTGGATGGCGCCGGTGAAGGTACGCCAGACGCTGATCGGCGGCTCGGAGAAGATGATCGTCTACGACGACATCGAGATGAGCGAGAAGATCAAGGTCTACGACAAAGGCATCATCGTCAGCCAGGCCGACGACGCCGTCTACCAGCGCCACGTGGGCTACCGCACTGGCGATATGTGGGCACCCCGGCTGGACAACGTCGAGGCCCTGAAGATCGAGGCCGAACATTTTGTCGAGAGTGTCACCACGGGCAAGCAGCCGCTCTCCAACGGGCAAGCGGGGCTGCGGGTCGTGCGTATTCTGGAGGCCGCCTCGCGCTCTATGGCCAACCGGGGCCAGCCGGTAGAGATTCTGTAGCAAGGCACCGGCCAGCCAGAGCGGGCGGCCCTGCCAACGAGGACACCTATGATCCCGTTTGTAGACCTCAAAGCGCAGTATCTGTCGATCAAAGGCGAGATCGATGCGGCGGTGATCGCCACGTTGGAGAGCACGCAGTTCGTGCTGGGTAAAGAGGTCGCGGCCTTCGAGGAGCTGTTTGCGGCCTACACCCAAACAAGCCACGCCCTGGGTGTGAATACCGGTACGAGCGCGCTGCACCTGGCGCTCCTGGCGGCTGGTGTCGGGCCGGGCGACGAGGTGATTACCACGCCCTTCACCTTTATCGCAACTGTCTCGGCGATCGACTACACCGGCGCCAGGCCAGTCTTCGTCGACATTGATCCCGACACTTATACAATCGACCCGGCTCTGATCGAGGCGGCAATCACCCCTCGTACGAAGGCGATCCTGCCGGTGCACCTCTACGGCCAGCCAGCCGACATGGACCCGATCATGGCGATCGCGCGGCGACACGGCCTGGTGGTGATCGAAGACGCGGCCCAGGCCCATGGGGCGGAGTACAAGGGCCAGCGGGTGGGAAGCATTGGCGACCTGGGCTGCTTCAGCTTCTACCCCGGCAAGAACCTCGGCGCCTACGGCGAAGGCGGCGCGGTGACGACCAGCAACCCCGAGCTGGCGCGCACGGTGAAGATGCTGCGGGACTGGGGTGCGGAGCGGCGCTACCACCACGAGCTCAAGGGCTTCAACTACCGTCTCGAGGGCATCCAGGGCGCGGTGCTGCGGGTGAAGATGAAGTATATCGAAGCCTGGACGGATGCGCGCCGGGCGGCAGCAGCGCGCTACGACGGCCTGCTGCCGGCTACTGGTTTTGCCGCACCGGTCGCCGCCGCTGATTGCCGCCATGTCTATCACATCTACCCGATTCGCAGCGCGCAGCGCGAGGCGCTGCAGTCCTTCCTGCACGACCATGGGGTGAGCACGGGCATCCACTACCCGATCCCGGTGCACTTGCAGAAGGCCTTCGCGGAGTTGGGCCACAAGGAGGGCGACTTTCCGCACTCGGAGGCGATCGCGCGCGAGGAGTTGTCGTTGCCGATGTACCCGGAGCTGCATCCCGAGCAGCAGGACGTTGTCATCGCCGCGCTCAGGGCATGGTCGGAGCAGGCGAGCCACTAACCAGCCGCGACAGGAGCAGCACACTGCCCTGTCGCTCGTCGTCAGAAATGAGGAAGCGCCTCTCATGAGCACACCGCAGCGTGTTCTGGTTACCGGTGGGGCCGGGCTGATCGGTTCCCACATCGTCGACCTGCTGATGGACGGTCGAGAGCAGGGCAAGTATGGCGAGATCATCATCCTCGACAACTTGGTCCGGGGGCGGCGCGAGAACCTCGCGAGCGCCCTGGCCAGGGGGCCGCTGACGATCGTCGAGGGTGACATCGGCGACCGCAACCTGCTGGGCGAGTTGATGCAAGGGGTCGACCTGGTCTTCCATCTTGCCGCCATCCGCATCACCCAGTGCGCCGAGGACCCACGGCTGGCCGTTGATGTCCTGGGCAACGGCACCTTCAACGTGCTTGAGGCCGCAGTTCAGGCAGGGGTGAAGAAGGTCGTGGCCTCGTCATCGGCCTCGGTCTACGGGCTCGCCGAGCAGTTCCCGACGACCGAAAAGCACCACCCCTACAACAACCGCACGATCTACGGCGCCCTCAAGGCCTTCAACGAGGGGCTCCTGCGCAGCTTCAACGACATGTACGGGCTGCCCTACGTAGCGCTGCGCTACTTCAACGTATACGGCCCGCGCATGGACATTTACGGGGCCTACACCGAGGTGCTGATTCGCTGGATGGACCGGATCATCGCGGGCAAGGCACCGCTGATCTTCGGTGATGGCACGCAAACGATGGACTTCGTCTACGTCACCGACATTGCCCGCGCGAACATCCTTGCAGCCGAGGCACCGGTGTCCGATGAGGTCTTCAACGTGGCGAGCGGTGTGGAGACGAGCCTGAACGATCTGGCCTACGCTCTTATGAAGGTGATGGGCGTAGACATGCACCCCGAGTACGGGCCAGAGCGCAAGGTGAACCCGGTACCGCGCCGTCTGGCCGACACCAGCGCGGCACGCGAGCGGCTGGGTTTTGAGGCGCGTGTGGATCTGGAAGCCGGCCTGCGCGATCTGGTGGCATGGTGGAAGGCGCAGAAGAGCGGAGGTGCCGCATGAAGGCGGAGGTGACCAGGCGCAACATCCCGCTCACGAAGCCGGTTGTTGGCGAGGCCGAGGCCGAGGCCGCGCGCCGGCCGATCATGTCGGGCTGGCTCACGCAGGGGCCTGAGGTGGCGGCCTTCGAGCGCGAGTTTGCAGCCTACACGGGGGCAAGCTACGCTGTGGCCGTCTCGAACTGCACCACGGCGCTGCACCTCGCCCTCCTGGCCGTTGGGGTTGGAGCGGGCGACGAGGTGATTACTGTCAGCCACTCCTACGTGGCCACGGCCAACAGCATCCGCTATTGCGGCGCGGAGCCGGTCTTCGTGGATATCGACCCGGCGACGAGCAACATCGACCCGTCGAAGATCGCGCCTGCGATCACAGGCCGCACGAAGGCCATCCTGGCGGTGCATCAGATGGGCATGCCCTGTGACCTGGCGGCGATCCTCCCCGTGGCCCGGGCGCATGGCCTGCCGCTGATCGAGGACGCGGCATGCGCCAGTGGGAGCATGATCCACTGGCAGGGCGAGTGGCAGCCAATCGGCCGGCCCCATGGCGATATTGCCTGCTTCTCCTTCCACCCCCGCAAAGTGATCACCACGGGCGATGGTGGCATGCTCACCACGCACAACCAGGCCTACGACGCGCGATTTCGCCTGCTGCGCCAGCATGGCATGAGTGTGAGCGACCGGGTGCGCCATAGCGCCAACCAGGTGATCTTCGAGGAGCACGCGGTCGTGGGCTACAACTACCGTATGACCGACATCCAGGCCGCGGTGGGCCGTGAGCAACTCAAGCGCTTGCCGGAGATCGTGGCTGCGCGCCGGCGCCTGGGCGAGCGGTACCGCACCCTGCTGAGCAGCATCCCCGGGCTGACGGTTGCCCATGAGCCTGCGTGGGCGCGCACGAACTGGCAGAGTTTCTGGGTGCGGCTGCCCGACTGGTGCGAGCAGCGGGCCGTGATGCAGACGATGCTCGACCGGGGCGTCGCCACGCGGCGCGGGATCATGTGCGCCCACCGCGAGCAGCCCTACCAGCGCCCCGAGGGCTACCATCTGCCCGAGTCTGAGCTAGCCCAGGATCGCAACATCGTGCTGCCGCTCTACCCCCAGATGACCGACGAGGAGCAGGAGTACGTTGTCGAGATGCTGGCCGAGGCCTGCGCCCGCTAACGTGCGAACAGCGCCTGGGCGACCAGCAGCCCTGCTCGCCCAGGCCCATGGCAATGCCGCCACACTACAGTAGAGGCACCGTAATGGAAACGCGGAACGCATCGACCCCGTTATTGTCGGTGACAGTGCTCAACTATAACTATGGCCACTTTCTGCCAACCTGCCTCGACTCGATCCTGGGCCAGACGTTCAAAGACTTCGAGTTGATCCTGATCAATGATCGCTCAACCGACAACTCCCTGGAGGTGATCCGGCCCTATCTGGCGGACCCACGGGTGCGCCTGGTGGATCATCAGGAAAATAAAGGCTTTGTTGCTTCCTTAATTGAAGGATGTGACCTGTCACGCGGGAAGTACATCACAGTGATCTCCGCAGATGACTGGGCCACCGACATGACCGCCTTTGAAAAGCAGATTGCGATGCTCGAGCAACATCCTGATGCGGCCTTTGCCTTCACCGCCTACGGGCTCTATGAGGATGAAGAGCATTGTGTGCATATTACCCGTGCTGCCTCAGAGAGCTACGTACGCTCGGGAATTGAGGTGTTTCAGGAGTTCGTTTTGAGCACTGTGCCATTGCATAGCGGAACCATTCTTCGGCGCACGCATTATGACGCGATCGGAGGGTATGATCCGAAGATTAAATATTCTCTTGATGCGCAAATATTCCTTGGTTTATGCCACACCGGGAAGGTCGCTTATATCAACGAGGTGCTCTACGCCTACCGCAGGCATCCTTCAAGTATGTCGAAGAGCGTTTCCGCCCTGCGCACCGCCTTAGAGGAGGTGCTTTTTATCCTGAACTGGTCCTTTGGGATGCTACCTGTGGCGGAGCAGCGCAAGCTTGCCTGGGTTCGGCGGAAGGCCGAGCGTCGGGCGCTGATAGCCTTCGCAGTCGATGCAATCTTCAGCAACCAGTACCGGCTGGGGTGGCGCTTCTACCTGGTAGGGGTACGACTGATGCCGGTGCAGACTATTTTTCAACGGGCGACTGCGATCATGGCACTGCGGCTAGCGCTTGGCGAGAAGGGCTTCACCGCGCTCAGAAACTTCAGCGATCACCTGCGCCTGCCGGCGTTTCGGAAAGCCCTGCACCAGCCAGCCATCCAGCACTTAGTAGAGCGGGGGGGGCGTGAATAAACTCAAACAGGTTGGGGTTACGGCGCTCGATGCGATCGGAAATCGACTGTTGAGCCCTCCTTATGGTGGGTTCGGATACTTTTATAACCACGGCCCGCGCGATAGCACGCGTATCGCTTTGACGTTTGATGATGGTCCGAGCAAACCATCGACGGAGTTGCTGCTCGATACCCTGGGCGAGCTTGGTGTCAAGGGTACCTTCTTTTGCATCGGCCTCAATGTGACGTGGCATCCCGATACATTGATGCGGGCCTATAGCGAAGGGCACGTAATTGGCAACCACTCCATGTGGCATAGCCGCAAGGCGGGGCTCATGCCCCTTGGAGGAAGCCATATTGACACAAGCGCAGCCGAAATCGCCCGGGTAATCGGGGTCTTTCCGCGTCTCTACCGGCCGCCCTGGGGGTGGTTAACCCCGTGGGAGGGACAGCGACTTCAGCGCCGCGGCTATAGCGTGATCGGCTGGGATGTGTACCCCCCGGACTGGAAGGTGCCAGAGGTGTCGGCCACGGAGCTTACCAATTTCGTGTACCAACGGGTAAGGCCTGGCTCCATCGTGCTCTACCACGATGCACGCTCGAATCTGATCCGGTGTGAGAAGACGGAGACCGCCCGGTCACTTCGTCAACTTGTGCCACGGCTTCGTGATGAGGGGTACGACTTTGTAACCGTGCCTGAGTTGCTGGGGCTGCCTGCGTACCAGGCCGCTGGTATCGGGCGGAGTCCATCCCACGTGGAGCCGTAGGAGGTCCTATGACGAACGCTCAGCGCCGGATCAGTGCGGTAGTGTGCACACGGAACCGTGGGGCGAGTGCGACCGCCACGATTGAGTCCATTCTTGCCAATACCCACCCGTGCTTTGATGTCATCCTTGTCGATCAGAGCACGAACGACGATACCGAAGAGGCAACGCGCACGTTTCGGGCCGATCCACGCTTTCATTATATACGCACACCCACCCAGGGCCTCGGGCGGGCGCGTAACATCGGGCTCGAAGCAGCAACCGCTGAGGTGGTCGCGTATACGGATGACGACTGCACTGTTCCCTCCAACTGGCTCGATGTCATCGCACGAGCGTTTGAGCAGCACGACCGGATCGCTGTCGTCTATTGCAATGTAGCCGCTGCACCCCATGATTCGACAAAGGGGTTTATCCCTACTTACGTCCGGCAGGAGAGCAGGCTTGTTCGAACCCTCTGGCAGAAGGCCCGTTCTCGCGGGATTGGTGCCGGCCTTGCTGTTCGTCGGGCCCCTATCCTGGCCATCGGCGGCTTCGATGATCTCCTGGGAGCTGGTGGAATGTTTCCGTCGTGTGAAGATGGGGACATCACCGTGCGGGCGCTGGCGAAGGGCTACCTGGTTTTTGAGACCCATGAGGTCGCGGTGCTTCACTTCGGCTTCCGGACGTGGGAGCAGGGCCGCGAGTTGACACGGCGCGACTGGATCGGGGTCGGCGCGGCCTACGCAAAGCTCTTGCGCACCGGCCACTGGGGAGGCCTGGCCGTAATCCTGTACGAGGGATTGCTCCTGGGGTTCTTCACCCCGTTGGCAGCGCTGCTGCGCTGGCACAAGCCCCAGGGCTTCCGGCGCCTGATCTATCTGGCTGAGGGGCTTCGCCTGGGTTTGCGGATGCCGGTTGATCCGGAGACGATCCGCTTTCGCCTCCCGTACAGTGCCACGGCTGATCAGCAGAGCGAGTACACTCTGCCTTCGCACACGGGTGTGTGAGAGCACAGCACCGTATTCACAACAAGAGGGCTGAAAGCGATGATGACGCTCAAAGACCGCTACCTCGTTTCGGTGGTGATCACTACCAAGAACCGTGCGCCGCTGCTACGCCAGGCGATCGAGAGTGTGCTGACCGTCAAGACTATGCAGCACCCCAAGTTCGATCTGGAGCTTATCGTGGTGGACGATGGTTCAACTGACGATACGCCAGATGTCATTAGGGCCTATCCAGTACGGAGCTTTCGCACCTCGGGGATCGGGATGGCAGGTGCACGCAACCTTGGCCTGCATAACGCCACAGGCGACTTCTTCACCTTGCTCGATGACGACGATGTCTGGCTTCCCACCAATATCGCCCCGCAGCTCGCGCTCTTCGAGGCACATCCCGAGTTCGGGGCCGTTCACGCCCAGTACCGTACCACAGACGCCAACCTGAACCCGGTTGGTGAGCCTGGACCCGCCTGCTCCTACGAGTCGGGCTGGATCTTCGAAGAGTTGCTGACCTACTTTCCTCAGGTGGCGACCATCCTTACCAGAATGGATGTGGCCCGTGAGGCCGGCAACTTCGACCCCTCGCTTACGGGCGACAATGATTGGGACTGGTTGCTGCGCATCGCCCGTCGCTATCCGATTGGCCGGGTTGCCACGCCCGTGCTCCTCTTTCGGGGCCGAGATCGGGCTGATGAACAACTCGCGTGGCGACGATTTCCAGCTGTGGTGAAGATTTTTAATCGACACATGCGAGGGCTCAGCCCCAAAAAGCAGATCCAGCTCCGCCCGATTCTCTGGCGCCATCGAGGCTGGTGGGCGACGGCCTATTTCCTTACCTATGCCCGGATGCATGCCGAGCAAGGCAACCGCGCGCGTGCGCTCCGTAGCCTGTATTACGCACTGCGTGCGTCGTTCCCCCACACCGTCTATAACGCGCTCCGAAGTTGGCCGCTCAGGGCTGCCAGCCCGGTGAAACCTGTCGATGTGAAGCAGTCGTGAGGCGGGCTCCTGAGGGGTATGATGTTGTGCCGAAGAGGGGAGAAGAGGGGAAAATGTCCAAGCAGATCACCGATCAGCGTCGCCCGATGACCTACCAGGAGCTCCTCGCTGTCTGGCGCGCGTGTCTTACCCGTACCGGTTTTACCGACCCGCACGAGAGCGTGATTGACGAACTTGTCGCATACTCCGGGCTTCCTGAGGATCGGGTACGCTGGATCTCCGAGCATTCCAGCGAGATTTCACAGGAGAAGTGGGTAGGCGTCGATAAGTCCAGCCCGGAGAGCATGGCGACATTCTATCAGCGCCTGGACAACCTCATCTTTGGCACCCTGCGTTACCATGCTGAACAGGCGCTGGGCCGGGCTCAGGCAAAGACGGTTGAGGTCGCCCAGGGGCTTGCACACCTGACACCGGGTGCCTATCTCGACTTCGGCTGTGGCGCTGGTACCGCAGGCCTCTTTTTTCACGCACTTGGCTGGAAGGTCGCTCTGGCTGATGTCTCAGAGCCATCCCTCAACTTCGTCCGCTGGCGCTTTCAGCAGCGCCAGATTCCTGGAACATTCTACCATCTCGGTAACGATGATCTGCCTGCGAATGCATTCGATCTCATTACGGCGGTCGAGGTGATGGTCCATATCCCGGATATTCAGGAGGCGCTGCGCCAGCTGCATCGCTCGCTCAAACCCGGTGGTCTACTGGTCTTTGATATCGATAACCGACCATCGAGCGACCCGGATAAATGGCACCTGTATACTGAACAGTATCCCGTTCTGCGGCAGGTACGCCGGGCCGGTTTTCGGCGTTGTCCCAGGATCGCGCAGTTCCATGTGTATCAGAAGGTCGATCGCTCGTTGTTGAGTACGGTCATTGTTGGCCTGTTGGACGCACTTCGCTATAATCGCTTGACGTCCACCATTGGAAGGCAGCTCAGAGGCATGAAGTATGCGGCTCGGCACGTATGTTGAGCGCCGTCGCAGTCTTTCTCTTGCCAATCTTGCTTGTTGTGATCGCCGTTCTATCCGTGTTGTGAAGCTGGCCCGTGTCGTTGCGCGCTGTACTCGCTTCTCGTGTCTGGTTCTGCTGAGGTTGCTATAGCACAGGTCAACATCATGCGACGATTGATTGGAGCCCTGTGTCTGGTCCTGCTCCTCATCACGAGCGGCTGCTCCGTGCTTTCGAATCCCTTTCGCCGGCCTCCCCCTCCGCCTGTGGTATCCGAGGCCGTGACAGTGCGCGTGAATGGCGCAGCGGCCCTTCAGCAGATTGATGGGTTCGGTGTCAACATCAATGGGATGGCCTGGGGCGAAGGCACCGTGATCCCTGCTCTGGATGCCCTCTCTGACGATCTTGGAGCCACCCTCTTCCGCGTTGTCGTGGACGAAACCGATTGGGAGCAGCAGAACGATAACGACGACCCTCAGCAATTTAACTGGGATTACTATCAGCAGATCTATCGCGAGCCTAAATTTACGAGTCTCTGGGAGACGCTCCGCTACCTCGAGCAGAAGCCCGGATCCCAGGTGATCCTCAATGTGATGGGCCGGGTGCCCGAGTGGATGGGGCGCACGGTGATTACCCCCGAGGCCGAGGACGAATGGGTCGAGATGGTGACGTCCCTTGTCGTTTACGGCCGGAATGAGCAGGGGCTCGCGTTGCGCCTCTTCTCGCCGCTGAATGAGGTTGATCTCGGTAATCCCGAAGGCCCGAAGCTTGATCCGCAGCAGTATGCGCGCCTCGCCCGGAAGGTGGTGGACCGGCTCGACAGCCAGGGCATTGGCGACATTCGCCTGATCGCGCCGGACACGGCCTACTCGGACCGTGTCCCTGAGTACCTCGCACCGATCCTGAGCGATGCTACGCTCATGCAGCGGGTTGAGCGTGTCGCCTTTCATAACTATGGCGGTGCGATTGATGGTATCCCACAGGCGATCCGCGCGTCTGATTATCCTACGCTTCGCTTCTGGGTGACCGAGTACTCTCGCTGGTGCGAGGGTTGCCTGACCGACCCGGCCGAGTCGGAGCAGTGGGCGCTTGGTGCCGATACCGCCGATTACTTGCTTTACTACCTCGACCGTGGCGCATCAGGTGCGTTACTCTACGAGGGTTTCGATAGCTATTACCACCACCATGGCCGGCTCGAGTATTGGGGCATTCTCTCCTACGACGAGCGGGATGGAAGTTTTGCACCACGCCATCGCTACCACACCGCCGCCCAGATCTTTCGCTATGTGCGGCCCGGGATGCTGCGGCTCGCGATCGAGAATCCCGAGCCTGATCTGAAGTTGCAGGCCTTCCACGATCCGGTGAGCGGCGCGTTTACGCTCGTTGGCCGCAATCCTGTGGATCACGGTGTGACGCTGACGGTCGAGCTGGCCGCTCTGCCCACTATCACCGCGCTCCAGCTAACCCAGACGACCGAGACGGCCCCGCTGGTGAGTGCCGGTGCGGCGATCCCGGTGGATGGCAGGGTGTCGATTGAGCTTGCGGCCGACAGCGTCTTTGCCCTCAGCACATTGGACCAATAGCACGACCGGCTTGACGGTAGGCATCGGCGAGGATGCGCGGAGAGTCCTGTGGCCCCTCTTGCAGCGAGCCCTCATGCACGCGATCAGACCGGGTTTGCTATGAGGCCCACTGGCGGTGCGGAGGCTCACACGAGCCCGGATGCACGGCATCCGGGCTCCTCTATCGCTCGGGCCTGGTGTTAGCGCGAGGCGGCCCGGGGCGCCGCAACAACCCCGGCCTCCCCGGCTGCCGCCCGCAGGCACTCGATCGTGCGGGCGGCGTTCAGCTGGCCGTTGAAGCGGGTTTCGACGCGCTGGCGGGCCGCCCGGCTCATCCGCTCGCGCAGCCCGGCGTCGGCCGCCAGGCGCTCCAGGTGTCCACGCAGCGCCGCGCTGTCGCCGGGGTTAATGACGTAGCCCGTCTCTCCCTCGGCGATGATCTCCGGCATACCGCCCACGTTGCTTACGATCGCCGGCAGGCCACTCGCCCCAGCCTCCACCACCACGTGTCCAAAGGCCTCGGCCAGGCTCGGCAGTACGAAGACGTCGGCCGAGCGGTAGAGCTCGATCAGCTCTGGCGCGTTGGGCTGCATGCCGTAGTGTGGAAACACACCCTCCTCGCGCGTTAGCTCGGTGCGCGTGACGACGTGCAGCTCCGCCGTGCCGCGAGGCAGCGCGCGGAAGGCGGCGAGAAGTGTCTCGCCACCCTTGCGGGCAAATTCTCCCCCAACGAAGAGTATGCGGAGTGGGCCGCCGTGCTGCTTCGGGCCTGGCCGCCAGTGCTCGATGTCCACACCTGGTGGAATCACTTCGATCCGCTGTGGGTCTACGCCGTAGTCGCTAATCAGCGAGTTGCGCACCCACTGCGAAAAGGGCAGGATGCGGGCCGCCCGGCGGAGCATGGCTGTGTTGAGCCTGTGCTTATAGGCCTTCAGCGGCCCGGCCCGGTCGGGCTGATGGCCGTAGTGCTCGGCCATCTGGTCGTACTGCACCGGGGTGATGTCGGTCACCAGGACATAGGGGCGGCGCCGGGTGAGTTGGCCGCCGAGAGCCGCCGGCACCTGGGTAAAAAAGAGGAAGACGTCGGCATCGCTGCGGCTGAGAGCGCGGCGCACCTGTGAGCGCCCACGCAGTGTGCCGCGCAAGCCTGCCGGCAGGAAGCGCATCCGCTCCCAGAGCCCACCCGGCTCGTGGTACGTCACGAGTGACCAGCTAGCCTGGATCTGCTGGTCGGCGTCCACGAATCGGCGCAGATTCTGGTAGAAGGTCTTGTGCCCGACCTGCTGTTCCATCACGAACGTCGCACGGACCATACCTCCCCCTTCACTAGCCGTGCTGCTGTCCATGCCACCGCTATTGTAGCAAAGCACGTGTTTTTCTTCACTAGGCCCTGTATGTTTGAATATTTATCGTGCGGCGACCTGATCGGCCTGAGATTCGCTCATGATTCGGCGGATGTTGGCGCCAAACGCTCAGTAGTGCCAGCGAAAGGCTTATGTGAAATGCGTCCAAATGGCGTAACAGTTTCGTAAGGTTCAAGTCGTAGGCGTCGCTGTTGTGCATCTCGTGCGTTCAAGGCGAGTGTGAAGGGAGGGGTTGGGGTCTGGGTTTCGGGTTAACGATCACGGAGAGGGTTCTTTGTATTGTGCGAATATTCTGTGGATAATCTCCATTGGAAGAGATGGAATTGGGTCCTGAAAAAGCACCTTATGACAAAACTGTCAATACGAATGCCGCCAATCGGTTCGAAACGCACACGTTCAGGCCCGGACCTTAGCGCGCGGTCTGCCGTTCAGATGCGCTATTCACCTGGGGGAACGGGGCATGGGCCAGGGCACCGCATAAACTTTTCGATACATGGTTTTTAGGGGCGCTGATAGAAAGCCTTGCTAAGATGCCGGCAGTCGATGACCCACTGGGTGCAGATGCGCGTAACGCGCCGACAGTTCTCAGCCAGCGCGACACCAGTTGGCCCAAGCAGCTTGCAGAGGTCGCATGATGGAACAACTCTCTTCCGAGGTCCCCGCTCCGCCGCTGCTCCCGCTCGCTCCAGCGGACGCAGCGCCCGTGGCCGAGGGCTCCCACGAGGATGCCCGGCCCAGCGTCCGGCTGCGTCTCATGCGGGGCCTGGCGGCTTCCTTTCCCACGTTCGTGGGAAACCGGCTGCGCATGGCGCTCCTTCGCGCCGGCGGCCTCCGGATCGGGCGCGGCACGATCATGTGGGGCGCCCCGGTGTTGATCGGGGCCAGCAACTTGCACGAGTTGCTTAGCATCGGCGAGGATTGCGGCTTCAACGTCGGTTGTTTCTTCGAGGTCGAGGCACCCATCACCATCGGCAATCACGTTGGCGTCGGCCACGATGTGATGTTCCTGACCCGTGGCTACGAGCAGGGCCCGGGGGCGCAGCGAGCCGGCCGGGTGATCCGCGCGCCGATTGTGATCGAAGAGGGCGCGTGGCTCGGGGCGCGCTGCACCATCCTTCCTGGCGTCACCGTTGGCGCCGGGTCGGTGATTGGCGCCGGAATGGTGATCGGCAAGGATGTCCCCCCAAACACGCTGCTCATGGGAACCCAGAAAATCTCGCTCGCCAGGTGGCGCTAGGCGATACAGGCTCCGGTTGCCCGCGATGCGCTGCCAGCGCGTCATAGCTCACAAGGAACAGGATTATGCAGAGCCAGATGATCGATCGGGACACGGGAGTACAGGTGGTGCTCGCCAGTTTGCGGGAGGTGCTCGAGCAGAGCGGCGAAGATGTGCCCGCTGATCTGACCGAAGACACCGTGCTGGTGGGTAACGGCGCCGTGATCGACTCGCTCGGGGTCGTGTCGTTGATCGTCGAGATTGAGCAGCGCCTGGAGATGGACTACGAGATCTCCGTCACACTCGCCAACGACCGGGCTATGTCCCAGCGCAACAGCCCGTTCCGCACCGTTGGTGTGCTCGCTGATTACATCCTCACGATGATTAAGGAAGGGTAGCTATGACAGACCGCCAGGTCATGCTGATCACCGGCACCCGCAAGGGGATCGGACGCTACCTCGCCGAGTACTACGCCAAAAAGGGCTATATCGTCGAGGGTTGCAGCCGTGGGACGCCGGACTTCGAGTCGGAGAACTACACGCACCATAACCTCGACGTGGCGGATGAGGGTGCCGTGAAGGCGATGATCAGCAATATCGCCCGGCGCCACGGCCGCCTCGACATTGTGCTCAACAACGCGGCTATCGCCACCATGAACCACGTGCTGCTCACCCCCGCGGCGACGGCAAACCGGATGCTGGAGGTGAACGTCACCGGTACGATGCTCGTCTGCCGTGACGCAGCCAAGGTGATGATGCGCCGCCGCTATGGCCGGATCGTGAACTTTACCACCATTGTTGCCCCAATTGCCCTCGCGGGCGAGGCGATCTACGCTGCCTCCAAGAGTGCTGTGGTGACCCTCACTCGCATCCTGGCCTTTGAGCTCGGCCAGTGGGGCATCACCTGCAATTCATTCGGCGCGACCCCGATCATGACCGACATGATCCGTGGCGTACCCCAGAACAAGATTGACGAGGTGGTGAACGGCCTGGCGATCAAGCGTCTCGGTAACTACGAAGACTGCGCGAACGTCTGCGATTTCTTCATCCGTCCGGAGAGCGATAACATCACCGGGCAGGTGCTCTACCTCGGCGGGATTACCTGAGCCGGCACAGCCGATGCCGGAGTTCCTCACGCCGTAGGTCGCCTGAACCCTTCGCTCTGGCCAATCGAAGGATGGCGCGGATGAAGCGGTGGGTGCGGCGGGGCTTGCCTGCGGATGGCCGGCCCTGCCACCCCCTACCGGCGACGGGACTGCCGGTAGGGGGCCCCATGAGCCTCCTCATGCCCCGGCGACGCAGCACGCTCTGTCCGTGATTGGCATAGCCGCAGCGCAGGATGCGTTTGCAGTCCTCCACACGGCACAACGATGGTTTCAGGGCCTGTTGCTAGCAATAATTGATGAACGTTTGAAGGAGGGCGTGCCCGGGCCAGGGACCCACCCTGGAGCCCCGCGCGCAGACAAGCCTATGATTGGAGCATGGCTCTTCGAGCGGATGGAGGAGTGGCGCGACCAGCCGGCGATCGTGTGGTCCGACACCGCCACCACGTACGGCGACCTGCTCGAGCGCATGCATGGCTGGCGTGCCGAGCTGCGGCAGCGGGGCGTAGGTGCGGGCAATGTCGTGCTGATCGAGGGGAGCTTCTCGCCCAACGCGTGCGCGCTGCTGCTGGCCCTGATCTCGGTTGGCGCCATTGCCGTTCCTCTCACCCGGCAGGTGCGTGTCCACCGCGACAAGTTCGAGGCAATCGCCGAGGTGCAGTTCGCCATCGACTTTGCCGACGACGATAGCTGGAGCTTCACAGCTCCCGGTCGCGAGGTGACGAATCAGCTCACGCAGAAGCTGATCGCGCGGGGTAACCCGGGCCTGGTGATCTTTTCCTCCGGCTCTACCGGGAATCACAAGGCCGTCCTGCATGACTTCTCGGCCGTACTGGAGAAGTTCCGCAAGCCGCGCCAGCGCAAGACGACGCTCACCTTCCTGCTCTTTGACCATATCGGCGGCATCGATACGCTCTTTAACACCTTCTCCAGTGGCGGCACTGTTGTGACCGTCAACAGCCGTGACCCGGAGACGGTATGTCGTACGATCGCCAGGCATCGCGTCCACACGCTCCCAACCTCGCCTACCTTCCTCAATCTGCTACTCATCTCGGAGGCCTACCGCAACCACGATCTCTCGTCGCTGCAGGTGATCACCTACGGCACCGAGCCCATGCCCGAGAGCACCCTGGCCCGGCTGCGCGAGGTCTTCCCCGGGGTGAGCCTGGTGCAGACCTATGGGCTCTCCGAGCTTGGTGTGCTTCGTTCGCGCAACCGCGATCCGGGCTCGCTCTGGATCAAGTTTAGCGGTGAAGGCTTTGAGACAAAGATTGTTGACGGGACACTCTGGGTGCGCGCGCAAACGGCCATGCTGGGCTACCTGAACGCGCCCGACCTCTTCGACGAAGAGGGCTGGCTGAACACGCAGGACGCCGTCGAGGTTGACGGCGAGTACATCCGCATTCTTGGACGCGTGAGCGACCTGATCAACGTCGGTGGCCAGAAGGTCTATCCGGCAGAAGTCGAGAACGTCCTCATGGGCCTCGAGAATGTGCGCGACGTGGCCGTCTACGGAGAACGGAACCCCCTCACCGGGCAGATCGTAGCGGCGCGGGTTAACCTGATTGAGCCAGAAAGCCTGGAAGACTTCAAGCGGCGGTTACGGGCCTACTGCCGTGGCCGGCTGGCGCCCTACAAGATCCCGGTGCGGATCGAGATCACCGACCAGGACCAGTTTGGCGTTCGCTTCAAGAAGATGCGGCGGGCCGAGGCGCTGCAGCCCCAGCCGAAAGAGGACTGACATGAGCGAAGCAACCTCCAACGAAGGGACGATGCTGCCACCTCCTCCCACCGGGAAGGTCGCCAAGCTGCGGCAACTCGTCCAGGAGGACACCACCGGGCTACACCCACGGCTTCACCTGGCCAACACACTCATGCGCATCCTCCCCACCGGTGGATCTGGCGCCCGGCGCGCTGCCATTCTGCGCATGGCCGGGTTTCAGATCGGTGCCGGTACGCTTGTCCGGGGTATGCTGCGGATCAGCGGCCCGAAGAACCTCTACCAGAACCTGGTGATCGGGCAGGGCTGCCGGATCGACGCCAGGGTTACGCTTGATCTTGAAGCGCCATTGCTGATTGGCGACCGGGTGACGATCGGCCACGAGGCGATGATCCTGACGAGTTCCCACGAGATCGGCCCGAAGGAGCACCGTGCTGGCGAAATGGTGCGCGCGCCGGTGCGGATCGAGGCAGGCGCCTGGCTCGGGGCGCGCTGCATCATCCTCCCCGGGGTGACCATCGGTGAGGGTGCGATCGTCGCCGCCGGCGCACTGGTGAACAAGGATGTACCCCCGCACACGCGCGTCTCGGGCACGCCGGCGAAGGTGGTTGAGGAGTTGGTCGTCGCGTAAAAGCCCCGGACGGCGTTCATCGCGTGGAGCGGCACGTCAACAATTGTTCATTCACCCACCGCTACCCCTCATTCATTCTTCACGACCTTCTTCTATGATGCGGGTGTGACCAACGCAACTGACGGTGCTCACCGTGCTGCCTTCTGGCCGCGACCCGACATGGTAAGGAGGAATTCGCATGCAGCGAACCAAACTGTTGTTGAGCAGCCTGCTGGTGATCCTGCTCGCCGCGTGCGCGCGGCCGGCACCTGCCCCTGAGACGGATGCCACCAGCCAGGTCGCGCCTACCGTGCAGGCCGTACCCACCAGCGGCCTGGGCGGCATTGGTGGCCCGGCGCCGGTTGGCGCCCCGACCAGCGCGCCGACGGCGGAGGCAACTCCTACCCCTGTCGAGACCTACACGGTTCAACGTGGGATGATCGAGAGCATCCTCGTGCTCAGCGGCCAGGTCTCCCCGGTACAGAATGCTATGGCCTTCGCGCAGGACGGTGTGGTCGCCGAGATCTTCGTGCAACCGGGGCAGCTGGTCAACCAGGGCGACCTGGTGGCGGAGCTCGATCTTGGCGACCTGAATGCCCGGCTCCGCGAGGCCCAGTTAGCCAACCAGCAGGACCAGACGAGCCTCAGCCGTGCGGTGGAGGCGGGGCGGCTGAGTGTGCAGCAGGCCGAGCTCGACCTGGAGGCGGCCCGCCAGGAGCTTGAGGAGGTGCGCCAGCCCGCCACCGATGTTGAGATCGCCGAGGCGCGTGTGGCCGTCCGCGAGGCCCAGGCCAGCCTCGACACGGTGCGCAACAACGCCTCGCAGACGAAAAACACCGCGAAGACGAACCTCGACAAGGCCGTGCTTGACCTCCAGGCGATCCAGCAGGATTATGGCGATGCGGTCAACCGCCTGGAGAAGGGCCGTGGCGGCTCACAGGAGAAGGAGCTCCGCGAGGAGGTGGATGCCCTCGAGCGCGACATGCGTGAGGCTGAGGCCGCCGTTGCCCAGGCGCAGATCGACTATGATACCGCCCGCAACAATGAAGTGGCCGCTGTGCAAGAGGCCGAGGCTCAGCTCGATCTGGTGAAGGCGCGCCTGGACGCCTTGCTCCGTGGCCCGGACCCGTTCGACGTCGCTGATGCGGAGCGGGCGGTCCGGCGGGCCGAGATCGAGCTCGCCCGTACGCGGCAGGCGGCGGCTCCCGATCCCAGCCTTGTGCGTGCCGTGGAAGTCGGACGCCTGGCTGTGGAAGAGATCGAGGCGCAGATCGTCGCGCGGCGGCTCTACGCTCCCTTCAGCGGTGAGGTGGCGGTGATCAATAGTGGCCCGGGGCTGCCCATTCAGGCTGGCGAGCCGGTCGTCACGCTGGTTGATCGTTCGGCCCTGGAGATTGTGGCCGAGGCCGGGCTCGATGCGGCCCGCGAGGGCGCGCCCCGGCTCAGCACCGGCCAGAGCGTTGAGATCCGCTTCTCGCGCTATCCCAACCAGACCTTCACGGGCACGATCACCCAGGCACCAACTCCCGCAGAGCTCGAGGGCGTGGCCAGCACGACCTACCACATCAGCTTTGACAGCCAGGGCCGCGAGTTGAGCATCGGCGATCTGGCCGAGGCGCGCATCGTGTTGGGCCGCAAGTACGACGCGCTCTGGTTGCCGCCCGAGGCGGTGCGCACATCCCGCGATCGCACCTCCGTAACGATGCGAATCGACGGTGAGGACAAGCGCGTTGACGTGGTGGTGGGCATTATTACCGCCGATAAAGTCGAGATCGTGAGCGGCCTCCAGGAGGGCGACGAAGTGATCGTCGTGCAGTAATTAGCCCTCCTTTCTATCATCGCTTGCGACCCATGACGGCTGACACCCGCGCTCGTTTCGCGTGTCGGCCGTCGAACTGACTCAACAACATTTCTGGCCACAACAACATTAGCCCTGGCTCCCGAAGCCCTGGTAGGTTATGCGAACACATACGAACCGTGCCTTGATAGCACTCGGGTTGCTCCTGCTGCTCAGCGCCTGCGGCCCCGGCCCGGTGCGCCGGGCGGCGGACACCCCGAGCCAGCCGGTGCCGACTTCGTCCCTCACGCAGATTGGGACCCCGGCAGGCCCGAGCGGCGGCCCAGCGAGCCCGCCTGCTGCCACTGCGACGCCCTCGGCCATCCAGCCGGGGCTTACCATCCGGGCTGATGGGCAGGCCCGGCCTTTCGACCGCCGCCTGTTAGGTACCAATGTGCCAGCCTGGCTCGGGACGAACCTTCAGCGCCCCGAGGTGCTGGCCCGCACCCGGACCCTCGGTACCACTGTGCTGCGGCTGCCGGGAGGGAGTTGGAGCAACAGCTACGACTGGCTGGCTTGTGAGCTGGGTGATGCCGAGGGCTGCTACTGGACGTGGGCGGCCCGGCCGAGCGACCTGCTGAAGTTCGTGCGGGCGACGGGCCAGGAGGCCATGTGGACCGTCTCGATCAACGGGACGGCCCAGGAAGCGGCCGCCCTCGTCGCCTTCTTCAACGGCGAGATCGACGACGACCGCCCGATCGGGATCGATGTGCGCGGCCGCGATTGGAAGACCGTCGGCGACTGGGCGCGCCTGCGCGCTGAGAACGGGAGCCCCGAGCCCCTGCCCATCCGGCTCTGGGAGGTGGGTAACGAAGTCTATGGCGGCAAAGAAGGCAGTGGCACTGATTGTGCGTCGTGGGGATGGGAGGATGTCTGGACCTGTGATGGCCGAGAGTACGTGGCCGGTAAAACCGAGGATGGTCTGCGCCGCGAGGGCTACCTGGAGTTCCGGGCAGCCATGCGCGCCGTTGACCCGGAGATCCTTGTGGGCGCGGTTGGCGTGGCAGGACCGGGCGAGTGGACCAACTGGGGCAACGAGGTGATCAGCACGGCCGGTGAGAACCTCGACTTCTACATTGTGCACTACTACCCCTACAGTGAGCAGCCGCCGGGCGCTCCGGAAGTACTCGCCGACCCTCAGGCGATCTGGCCGCGTGTCATGGAGGAGTTGAATGCGGCCTTCGATCGACACCTTGGTGGCCGGCGGGTGCCTGTCGCCGTCACCGAATATAACCTGGTCGCCTTCCAGGAGCTCGACAACGAGCAACTCATGCGCCGCGCTGTCAATGCGCTCTTTATCGCTGACATGATCGGCCAGATGGCAGAGCACGGGGTCGCCATGGCCAACCAGTGGGATCTAGCGAACGGCAGGGCCGAAAACGGCACTGACTACGGCATGCTCGATGCGGAGAGTGCAGAGCGCTATCCCCAGTACTATGGCATGCTGGCCTGGAGCGGTTTTGGCGAGGAGTTGCTACCGCTCGAGTCGTCGCTGCCTGCCGACACGACCCTGAGTGCCTACGCTGGCCGCGACGCCACCGGCGCGCTCACCCTCCTGGCAATCAACAAGACCAGTGAGACGATCACGGTGCCCGTACGAGTGGCGCCAGGGGGGGCAACCTTTCGCGTAACGGCCGACGAGGTGCGCGCCGAGGCCCTCGAAGCTACGGCAGTGACCTGGAACGGCGTGCCCAATCCCGCTGACGACCTGGCTGATGCCCCACCCCGCGAGCTCGGGAGATTCGATGGAGTGATGGATTATTCGTTCGCGCCATACTCGATTACCATTCTTCGCTTTACCCCGACACCATAGTGGTCGACCACACTGACCGTGCGGGGTAAAGACGCCCCATCGGGGCATCTCAGCCGGATCGCGATCCAGCGACATCACCGTGGCAACCTAGTAGGCTGGAACTAAATCCCGAGTGACAGCACAGAGAGGTGCACCCATGTCCAGAGGAATCCCGACACTCCTCCTGGCAACAGTAATGATTGGTTTGTTCAGTCTGGCGCCCCGAACAGCGCAGGCGGACATTACGCCCCTGGGGCAGCGCGGCTGCGCCTCGGGCACGGTCGTGGGCGGTCCGAACCTGGTCGCCAATGGCGACTTCGCCGTCGATGGCGGCTTCAACAGCGAGCTTCCCAACCGTGGCCGCGATGTCTACCCGGACGACTCGGGGGGGGGCGGTTACTCGATCCAGACGGGCCCGAAGAACTATGGTGGCGGGATCGTCGTCGGCCAACCGTTCCCCGGCGATACGCAGCGCGAGGTTCCGGCGACGGAGACCTACTTCTACTCGAACCCGAACAAAGGCCTCGACTACACGACGCCGGTCTATCAAGGTGACGGCGAGGTAATGCTCTGGAGCCAGCAGGTGCAGGTGAGCCGCGGCACCACCTACAACTTCTTCGGGTACTTCGACAACTTGCTCGTGCTGGAGGGCACCGGCGTCGATCCGCTGATCGAGCTCCGGGTTGATGGTGTGGCGGCGGGGCCGCCCGTGCGTGTGCCCAAGCAACCGGACTCGTGGATGCCGATCCAGTTCGCTTTCACCACTGCGCCAACTGGCCCTGATCTGACGATGGTCGAGCTGGCGATCTACGATCTCGCAAACGACACCTTTGGGGATGACTTCGCGATGACCCAGATCAGCCTCAAGCAGTGTGTCTCGGGGCTCGGGGGAGCTCTCGACGCGCGCTCCGGCGCGCCAAATGGCGATGGAACGTACGATATTACCTACACGATCACCCTGGTCAACCTTGGCGTCGATCCGCTCGGGCTGACAAACCTGCAGGTGACGGCGGATCTCGCCAGCACCTTTGCGGCGGCTGAAGGCTTTGCAATCATCGATCTGACAAGCCCTACGCTGACGATCAGCCCGGGGTTCGACGGCGTGGCTAACCAGCAGATGCTCAGCGGCACCGATAGCCTTGCGCCCGGCACGAGCGCCACGATCACCCTGGTCGTGCGGGTGACGCCTGGCACGGGCCCGGGTGGTGACGGGCCGTTCAGCCTGCGGATACGGGTCACAGCCTATGCCGGAACAATCCTCGTTAGCGACGAGTCGACTCCCGGCACGAACCCCGACCCGGATGGTAGCGGCGATCCACGCGAGCCGGATGAGGACAGGCCAACGGTGATCGACCTGACACCCGATCTGAACCTGCCCCTGCTGCGGCGTTAGTGCCTGGCCCTGGTGATAGTGGTGGATGGGCGGGCGCCCCCCCCAGGGGCGTCCCGACGCCCCACTCTGCGTCACGAGGTAGCGAAAGCGAAACGCAGGGACACAGGGCGCCAGGCAGGGTCACCGGGCGGGTGGATCAGCCTGGGCTCGCTCGGCGTACTGGCGGCGATAGTACTCCAGATACTCGCCGGACTTGATCGGGCGCCACCACTCCTGGTGCTCCACATACCAGCGCACCGTGCGCTCGAGGGCCTCATCGAAGCTGTGGCGCGAGTGCCAGCCGAGGGCTCGCAGCTTGCTGCAATCCAGGGCATAGCGCCGGTCGTGGCCGGCGCGGTCCGCCACGTGCTGGATCAGGCTATGGGGCTTACCGAGCAAGTCGAGGATCTTGCGGGCCATCTCGATATTGGGCGTCTCTACCTCGGTGCCGACGTTGTAGCACTCGCCGAGGGCGCCTCTATGCAGCACGATATCGATCCCCTCGCAGTGGTCGAGGACGTATTGATAGTCGCGCACCTGACGGCCATCGCCGTAGATCGGCAGCGGCAGATCGTCGATCGCATTGGTGGTAAAGAGCGGAACGGCCTTTTCCGGGTAGTGGAATGGCCCGATATTGTTGGCTCCACGAGTTATCGTGACGGGCAGGCCATACGTGATAAAGTAGGCATAGACGAGGTGCTCGGCGCCGGCCTTGCTCGCCGAATAGGGGCTACGGGGCTCCAGGGGATCACCCTCCCTGGAGCGCTGTGGTTCGGGAATGAACCCGTAGACTTCATCAGTGCTGATCTGGTGGAAGCGCTCGACTCCCACCTCGCGGGCGACTTCGAGCAAGGCCCAGGTCCCGTTCACGTTGGTGCGTACCACGGCATCCGGGGTCATGATCGATCGATCGACGTGAGTTTCTGCGGCGAAGTTCACGATCGTATCGATCGCGTGGGCCCGGACGGCCTCGCGCACGGCATCGAGATCGCAAATATCGCCGTGAACGAAGGCAAAGCGCGGATTGGCCAGGGCCTGCGCCAGGTTCTCCATCCGTCCAGCGTAGGTGAGCTTATCGAAGACGACAATCCGGTAGTGCTCGTAGCGCTCGAGCATATAGTGAACAAAGTTGGAGCCGATGAATCCGGCCCCGCCAGTGATGAGCAGATTGCGCATAGGTTCAGGCTACCTCTGTGTTACCAGTAGAACTGCTGGTGCTCGCGGTAGAAGGCGATGGTACGGGCCAGGCCCTCACGCAAGCCGATCTGAGGGCGCCAGCCGAGGCGCCCCCGGATCAGCCGATAATCGCCATAGTAGTCGCCAATATCGATCGGCTTGCGATCAGCGGGATAGGGGATGATCTCATAGCGGCCGTTGGTGCCGAATTCAACAATCAGGGCGGCGAGATCGCGCAGGTTGATCGTTTCGTCGCTGCCGAGGTTGAAGATCTGACCATAGGCGTTGGGGCTGGCTGCGGCCAGCAGCATCGCCTCAACACAGTCATCGACGTAGGTGAAGTCGCGGATCTGTAAGCCATCGCCCCAGACCTGAATCGTCTCGCCGTCGATCAGTTGCTTGATCCAGATACCGAGGAAGGTCTGTCGGGCGTCCTTCACGCGCATACGTGGGCCGTAGGTGTTTGTGAGGCGGAGGGCGCAGCTACGGATGCCGTAGACATTGTTATAGAGGATGTGGTACCACTCGCCGGCCATCTTGTTGATCCCGTTCACATCCACGGGGTGGAGCAGGTGGCGCTCATCAACGGGTAGATAGTCGGGCTTGCCGTAGATCTGACGGGTGCTGGCGTACACCACCTTGATCGCCGTATTGTGTTTGCGGCAGGCCTCGAGGATGGAGAGTTGGGCGCGGCAGTTGATATCGAGGTCGGTGTAGGGGTTGCGCATCGAGTCGAGGTGGCTCGTCTGGCCAGCCAGGTTAAAGAGGTAGTCCTGGCCCTGGACGAGAAAGTTCATGGAGTACTCATCGCGCACATCGGCGATGTTGACGCGCACCTGCGCTTCGATGCCACGGATATTATGGAGATTACCACCGTACTCCGGGATCAGCGAGTCCACCAGGGTCACGCTGGCGCCGAGCTCGACGAGGCGGTGGGCGAGGTTGCTGCCGATAAAGCCGAGGCCGCCGGTGATCAGCACCCTGGCCCCCGCAAAGGCTGAGGCGTAAGGCTGAGGATTGCCACTCATGGGGCCAGGCTCTCGCGAACGGCCAGCGCAACCTGCTCGATCTCGGCGCGGCTCAACTCCGGGTAGAGGGGCAGCGAGAGGATGCGCCCGGCAAGCTCCTCGCTCACTGGCAGGTCGCCGGGCCGATAGCCGAGCCCGGCGAAGGCCGGCTGG
Organism: Chloroflexi bacterium OHK40; assembly: GCA_004367505.1. Classification (GTDB taxonomy): domain Bacteria; phylum Chloroflexota; class Chloroflexia; order Chloroflexales; family Chloroflexaceae; genus OHK40. The sequence goes on from SFCB01000268.1 coordinate 28,668, forward strand.
AGATGGGCCGGGATGGGGTAGTGCACATCGCAGCCGATCCGTCGGGCTGCCAGGTGGGCGCGCAGGGCATCGCGGGCGGCCCGGCTCTCCAGGGTGACGACGTAGAGATGGTAGCAGTGGCCGGGGTCATCGGCGGGGATGCGGAGGGGCAGGCCTGCGAGCAGTTCGGCGTACCACGCGGCGCGCTGGCGCCGGGCGGCGTTGCCAGCCTCGAGATGGGGCAGCTTGACGCGCAGCACGGCGGCCTGAAGCTCGTCCAGCCGCGAGTTCCGGCCGCCCGCCTCGACGGTATGATACTTCTCGGCCCAGCCGTACATGCGCAGGCGGCGCAGGCGCTCGGCGAGGGCCGGATCATCGGTGACGATCGCGCCGGCATCGCCGAGCGCCCCGAGGTTCTTGGAGGGGTAGAAGCTGAAGCAGGCTGCCCCACCCCACTGACCGGCGCGACGTGGCGCGCCCTCAGCGTCCAGGGCCCAGGCACCGTGAGCCTGGGCGGCATCCTCAATCACGGCGATGCCGGAGCGGCTGGCCACAGCGCAGATCGCGGGCATCGGCGCGAGGCGGCCGAAGAGGTGCACAGGGATCACGGCGCGGGTGCGGGGCGTGATCGCCGCAGCGAACGCATCCGGGTCCATCGTCTGGGTAAGAGGATCAACATCGACGAGGACCGGGCGCGCGCCAGCCTGCACGATCGCGGCGAGCTCGTACATACAGGCATTGGCGACGGTGACCACCTCATCGCCGGGGCCGACGCCGTGAGCGGCCAGGGCGAGGTAGAGCGCCTCGGCGCCACTGGCGACCCCCACGCAGTGGGTGGCTCCGCAGCAGGCAGCGAACTCCTGCTCGAAGGCGGCCACTTCCTGGCCGAGGATAAACCAGCCGCTGTCGAGCACGCGGGTGATGGCGGCGTCAAGCTCGGCGCGCAGCGGCGCGTTCTGGCGGCGCAGATCTCCGAACGGAACGGCTCCGGGTTCCATGCCTCAATCCTCGGCGCTGGGGTGACGAATACGCCTGGAACGTGCCTGGCCGACCTGGTGGGCAGCGCGGCGAACGCGCGACCTCTATCTTACACCAGATTGGCCGGGCAACGATCACCGTAAGGTGAGACGCACCCGAGACCGGGCTGAGTTCTGGCGGGCGTCAGCGCTCGTTGCGCGCCGTGCGCACCCAGCTGCGCGGCTTGATTCCCAGGAGGAGCCGCAGGTAGAGCCACACCTTCCAGATCACGAAGGCCGGGGCGAAGAGCAGCGAGCGATAGACGGGCCAGGGGGCGCGGGCGAGTGCCAGACCCGTAAAGATGTAGATGGCCTGGCCTACCACGACGTAGGCTGCCAGGGCCACACCCACGGGGCTGCGGAGCGCCAGCGCGGCGAGGGCCACCCCGACACTTGCCCCGGTAACGACCGAGAAGGGCGGAATAAGCTGCTCAACGGCGGCGTCGAAGAGCAGGAAGCTCCGGCGCTGCCAGGCCTCGCGGAGGAGCCGGGGCACGAAACGGCGGATCATCTCCATGCGCCCGCGCTCCCAGCGCTCGTTCTGGCTCTGGGCGGCGCGCAGGCTATCGGGCATCTCAGCCCAGACAACCGCATCGGGCGCGAAGGTGGCCCGTTCGCCGGCCAGGATCAGCTCCATATGGTACTCGATATCTTCGGTGAGCGAGGCCGACCACCGATGCTTGCGCAGAATCTCCGCGGCGAAGACCATCCCGTTACCCTTGAGCCCGGTGGAGCCGCCGAGGACCATCCTGCCCTGGGGCCGCAGGTAGTGAAGCACAATCAGGGCGACGGCGCGGAGCCCGGCGCTCCAGGCCCCATCGGGCTGGCGCACCGCGTAGTAGCCCTGGATCACGCGCTCGCCCCGGGCAAGGCGCGCATCCATGACCCGCAGAAAGTTAGGCGAGACGACCGAGTCGGCGTCGAGGATGAGGACGGCGTCGTGGGGTACCTCAAGCTCCCAGATCCGCCGCAGGAGCCATTCAAGGGCGTAGCCCTTGCCGCGCAGTTCGCGATCGGTTCGTTCGTGGACGATGGCGCCAGCCTGGCGACCGAGCTCGGCCGTACGGTCGGTGCAGTTGTCGGCCACGACGTGGACGGTATAGAGTTCGGGCGGGTAGTCGAGTTGGCGCAGATTCAGGAGCAGCTCCGGCAGCAGGCGCTCCTCGTTGTGGGCCGGCACCATGATTACGAAGCGGCTGGTGGGGTTGCCCTGGCGTGGGGCCGTGGAGCGGCGGGCGGCAAAGGCCGCCGCCGTGAGCAACAGGAGGTAGCTAACGATTGCCGCGAGGCCAAGCTCGCCGGCAATCAGCAGCGTCGTGAGCAGCGAGGGGGCGGTCGGCACCGGTGAGCTCCTTCTGGTGGCGGGGCCGAGGTGGCGCGTTGGCAATTGAGAACGACAAAAGCCTGTTCGGCGTAACGGGTCAGTCTGGCCTGCCGGGTCGGTCCACCGCTGCTCTCTGGCGAAAAGGGCCTTGATCAGGTGCGGCGAAGGATCGAGGCGGGGCGGGCGTCCGTGTTCGGATCGGCGATAGCCTGCTCCACAAAGCCGCGTAGCCGTTCGACATAATGATCAAGACTCATGCCC
>SFCB01000188.1 GCA_004367505.1 Chloroflexi bacterium OHK40
ACCCACCCCCGCGCAGGTCGTGGCGGCCGACCAGTACGACGACTATCTCATGGCCCCGGTAAGCGGGATCTTCGAGCCGTTCGCCGAGCTGGGGGCCTGGTTCGAGGCCGGCCAGCCGGTGGGCCAGATCCACTCCATCGAGCGGCCCTTCGCCGCGCCCGTACCCGTACTCGCCCGCACCAGCGGCATGATGATGAGCCGGCGCGCATTCCCGTTGACCAGGCAGGGCGACAACGTCGCAACTCTCGTGCGCCCCTTTAGCATGGTGGAAGGAGCCGTATGAAAATCACCGACGTCGAGGCGATCTGGTTGCAGCTTCCCACCGTCGATGAGCGCTGCGACGGGACCCAGGACACGCTGATCGTGCGCGTGCATACCGATGAGGGCATCGTCGGCGTCGGCGAGGTCGACTCATCACCGATGGTCGCCAGGGCGATCATCGAGGCGCCGCTGTCCCATGGGATTGCCCGTGGCCTCAGGCTCTGCGTGATCGGCGAAGACCCGCTCGACATCGCCCGGCTCTGGGACCGCATGTACCAGGGCTCGATCTTCTTTGGCCGTGGCGGCGCCGCCCAGCAGGCGATCAGCGGTATCGACATGGCGCTCTGGGATATCGCCGGCAAGGTTATGGGCCAGCCTGTGTACCGGCTGCTCGGTGGCGGCTTCCGCGACAAGCTCCGCGCCTACGCCTCGATCCTCTTCCAGGAAACGCCCGAGGCTACCTACGAACTGGCTCGCAGCCTTGCCCAGCAGGGCTACACCGCCGCCAAGTTTGGCTGGGGGCCGATCGGCACCAGCGAGGCGATGGACCTCGCCCAGGTGCGCATGGCCCGCAAGGGTCTCGGCGACGACGTTGACCTGATGATCGATGCCGGGATCTGCTACGACACCGTCACAGCGATCAAGCGCGCCAGCCAGTTCGCCGAGTACGCCCCCTTCTGGCTCGAAGAGCCGCTGCACCCCGACAATATCGAGGGTTATGCCAGGCTCGCCGCGAACTCACCGATCCGCATCGCCGCAGGCGAGCAGGAGACGACGATCCAGGGCTTCCAGGCCCTGCTCGACGCCGGGCTCGCGGTTCTCCAGCCCGATGTGGCCCGGGTGGGCGGGCCGAGCCAGGCCATCCAGATCGGCCGCCTCGCCGCGAGCCGCCACCGGCTCTGCGTCAACCACTCCTACAAGACCGGCGTCAGTATCGCGGCCTCGCTCCACTTCCTCGCCGCCCTGCCGAACAGCTCGCTCCTGGAGTACTGTGTGGAGCAGAGCCCGCTGCGCCAGACCCTCACGCGCGAGCGGCTGCCCGTCGTGGATGGCTATGTGATGGTGCCCCAGGAGCCCGGCCTCGGCATCACCCTCGACGAAGAGGTGGTGGCGCGCTACCGTATGGCCTAGCCGAACCAGAGGGTCGCGGATCGGGCGGCAACCCGATCACCGTAGGCGCCGCGCGTACCGCTATGCCGGGGCAGCAGCGGTGGCCACGGATTCGGCGAGGACCCTGGCGGCCTCCCAGTCCAGCCCACGGCCGTCCTGCCACGCCGCCGCGAAGGCGCTGGAGGCGCTCGCCGCCCGCGCGTGCATAAGCGCCTCGGCATAGGTTAGCTGGTCGGGCGGCCACAGATCGAGCCCCGGCGGCTTGCCCAGGCCCTCGGCGGCGCCCCACAGCCGCGCCGCCAGGAGCGGCTGGTCCCGGGCCGTCGCCAGGGCGCCGAGGGCGATCAGCGCCTCTAGCATGCCCCGCTCTCCCCCCTGTTCGGCGAAGAGCCGCAGGCTCTGCACGAACTGTGTACCGGCGCGGGGTAGCTGGCCCCGCCGGAGGGCTACCTGGCCGAGATTATGAACCAGGCGCGGGATCTGCCCGAGGCTGCCCATCCGCCGGAGTAGCTGGAGGCTCTCCTGGTAATGGCGCTCGGCAAGCTCGTTGTCGCCGCGATAGCGGGCGATCTCGCCGAGGTCGTTCAGCGCGTGCGCCAGCAGCGTCTGGCTGCGCAAGCGCTGGCCGAGCTGCCACACCTCGGTTGCGTGGGCCGCTGCCCCGACCTCGTCGCCGAGGATGAGCAGCACCGAGGTCAGGTTGAGCAGGACGATCGCCAGAAGCTCCAGATCGCCCCGGATTCGGTAGAAGGCCAGCGCCGCGCTGAGTTGCTCGCGGGCCAGCAGTGGCCTGCCGCTGCTCCGCGCGACGATGCCCCTGATCAACGCCAGCTTCGCCAGCGCCTCGGCATCGCTCGTCGTGGTGGCCAGCGCCTCAAGGGTGGTCCGTGCTCTAGCCGCATCGCTATGCTGGCCGTTTAGCTCGGCCACCCACAGTGTCCCCGCAACGTGCGCGATGGCGGCTACGTGGGATTTCTGGTCCGAAATTGTGCGCCACCCGGCGAGGCTGGCCTCCAGGAAGTGCAGGGCGGCGGGCAGATCGCCCCGGTGAAAGCAGAGGGTGCCGGCCTCGGACAGCACGGCCGCGCGGAGCGCGCGCAGCGGCTCAGGCTCGTCATCAGGCAGGAGCGTGAGCAGGGCCGAGGTGCGCGTGAGCCAGCGCTGGCCCTCGTGGAGCTGCCCACGGAACGACCAGTACGGCAGCAGGGCGCTCAGGAGCCGGATCAGCGCTTCGGTGTTGCCGCTGCTCGTGGCACGCTCCAGGGCGACGAGCAGATCCGGCTCGTCGTCCTCAAGCCGATCGAGCCAGCGGGGCGCGTCAGCCTGCCGTAGCTCTGGAGCGGCCGCAGCAGCCCGCGCCGCAAAGAGCTGCAGGTGGCGATCTGTCGCGCTCCGGGCCAGGCCACGCGCCGTAAGCTGTTCCCAGGCGAAATCGCGCACACTCTCCAGGAGTTGCAGGCGCGGCTCGCCGTCTTCAGCGGTGCTCTGCTGCACCAGGCTGGCGTTCACCAGGGCGACCAGCCCGTCGAGCACGTTGTCTGAGGCAGGCCGCCAGGCGATCCAACAAGCTCCTCGACCGTCTCAATCGACCAGCGGCCGGCGAAGACGGCGAGCCATTCGAAGAGCAGGCGCTCCTGAAGATTGAGCAGGCCATAGCTCCAGGCGATCACCGCGCGCAGGCTGCGCTGGCGTTCGGGGAGATCGCGTGGCCCCTCGGTGAGCAGGTTCAGCCGGTGAGCCAGCCGCTTCAGGAGGGCGCGTGGGGTGAGCAAGCGCAGGCGCGCGGCGGCCAACTCCAGGGCCAGGGGCAGCCCGTCGAGCCGCACACAGATGGTGGCGAGGTCGGCGGCGTTGTCGGTCGTTAGCCGGAAGCGGGAGTTGAGGGCCTGCGTCCGGGCGATCAGCAGGGCCATGGCCGGCTGGGCGGCGAGCTCTTCCGGTGATGGCAGGCTGGTGAGCTCCGGCACGGGCAGCGGCGGCACCGGGAAGACGTGCTCGCCGGACAGACGCAGCACGCTCCGGCTGGTCACGAGCAGCCGGAGCTCGGGGAGGGTTTGCAGCAGATCAGCCAGCTGGGGGGCGGCTGGCAGGAGCTGCTCGAAGTTGTCGAGGGCCAGCAGCACACGCCTGCCGGAGAGGGCAGTGGCCAGCGCCACGGTGGTGCTGCTGGCGTGAGCCGGTCGCACACCGCAAGCGCGCGCAATGGTGTCCAGCACAAGGGCTGGATCGTGTAGCGCTGCCAGGGGGACAAACCAGACCTCAGCGGAGCCTTGGCCAGCCACCTGCGCGAGGAGCTCCTGCGCGAGGCGAGTCTTGCCGCTGCCGCCCGGCCCGGTCAGGGTCAGGAGCCGGAGATCATCACGCTCCAGGAGCGAGAGCAGGGCAGCAAGCTCCGCTTCACGGCCGATCAGCGGGGTAGCAGGCTGCGGCAACCCCGGAGGCCCCACCGCATCGCCGTGGGAGGCGTCGCTCGGTGTGGGCTCCAGGGTCGTCGCGTGCGGCGCGCGAATCACCAGCCGGGCGTCCACTCCGCTCGGGGGCGGGTCGGAAATCGCCGCCGTCCCGTCGCGCACCGCCTCGTAGGCGCTGCGCGTTGCCGGGAGCGGCTCCACGCCCAGCTCGCGCTCCAACAGAGCGACGCACTGCTCGAACTGCCGCATGGCTGCCACGCGGTCGCCCTGTCGCGCATAGAGCTCGATCAGGCGACGGTGCAGCTCCTCGGCGAGGGGGTCGGTGGCGAGGGCGCGCTGGGCCGCCGCAATGGCGGCCGGGTACGCACCGACCGCCGTGTAGCCTTCCACCATGGCGCTCAGCACATCAAGGTACCAGCGCTCCCAGGCCAGGCGCTCCTGCGCGAGCCAGATCTCAAACTCTTCAGCGTCGGGGAGCGCGAGGCCATCGAGCAAGGGGCCACGATACAGGACGACGGCGGCGGCGAGCTGGTCGAGGCGCTCCTCGCGTAGCCCCGCCGCCGCGAGCGCCGCCGCTCTGGCAACATCAACTGCGACGAGGGTGGGATTGAGCGCGATGCCGGCGCTATCGGCGACGAGGGTGTTGGGCGGGAGCGCATGGCGTAGCTGGCTGAGCAGAACCGAAAGGTTACGGCGCGCCGTCGCTTCGGGCGCATCGGGCCAGAACAGGAAGACGAGCCGCTCACGGGGAACAGGCTGTGTGGCAGCCGCGACGCGGAACAGGAGGGCGCGGGCTTGCCGGCGCGCGAGGTTCAGGGGCCGCTTGCCGGCCAGCACCTGCGGCGACCCGAAGAGCGAAAGCTCGATAGGCGCGGCGTGGGTAACTCCGGGCATGGGCTGCATGTCTGCTAGAGCCTCCTGCTGAGGGGCGGTCGGGCGCGTGGGCACGAGCTCGCCCCGCGCCCACCGGCGCGCCGGTGGGGCAGGCAGCCGCGCGCCGAGCATACGGGCGGAGCTGCGGGCTCAGCATAGTTCAGCCAGCGCGATCTCACTCTCGGGCGTTGGACCGATCGCGCGCTACGGCTCTCGCCCAGGCGATGTGCACCTGGCCGAGTTGGGCACGGACGATCTGTCGACGGTTTGTCGACCTGTGCCCCCTACCATCAGATCCCGCGCGTGCGTGGAGTGCCAGGCGCTCCAAGTCTCGCGCACAACCTGTCCCCCCATCGCCGGCAGGCGAAACATCTTGGAAGGAGAGCGCCATGGCCCCGACGACATCGCTCCGCATCTACCATCCGATCCAGAAGGACTACGCCACGTCGCTGCTGATGCCGGTGTTCCGCGTGCTTGCGGCGCGGGCGCGCAAGTAAGGCATTGAGCAGGAGCTTATTCGGAGGTATTGCCAGTAAAAGACGGTACCGCCGCGCGTTCGCGCGCAGTCAGCAGGCTGAGGTGCCCACCGCCGGTAGGCGATCTGGCGGGTGTGCCGGCGGGCGCGATGCGGTACGATAGAAAGGAGCGCACGACGGATCACATGATGTAAGGAGCGCGCTAATGGCCCGCCAGCAGATGACCCTTCCCGTGACCGGGATGACCTGTGCGAGTTGCTCCACGCGGGTGGAGCGTAGTCTGAAGAAGACCCCTGGCGTCGAGGAGGCCCGCGTCAACCTCGCCACCGAGCAGGCCACCGTCACCTACGACCCGCAGCATATACAGCCCCGGCAGCTCGTGGCCGCCGTCGAGGCGGCCGGCTACGGTGTCGTTACCGAGCACCTGGAGCTGCCGATCACCGGCATGACCTGCGCGAGCTGCGCGACCCGTGTCGAGCGGGCGCTGCGCAATGTCCCCGGTGTGTTGGAGGCGAATGTCAACCTGGCCACCGAGCGGGCCACAGTGACGATCGCCCCCGGCGTCGCCGATGTTGCCACGCTCACGGCCGCCGTCGAGGCTGCCGGCTACGGAGTTGTCGCGCCGGCCGCTGAGGAGGCCGCCGAGGGGGAGGACGCCGAGACCCTGGCCCGCCGCGCCGAGCTCGCGGACAAGCGCCGCAAGCTGATCGTCGCGGTTGCCTTCGGCCTGCCGCTCTTCGTGCTGGCGATGGCCCGCGACTTCGGGCTGATCGTCCCCTGGCTGATCGGCGCCGCCCGCGACATGCTGGACGCCATGCCCGGCGCAAGCATGGACCCGATGATGGGCCATGTTGCCGCCCGCGACGACCTGCTCAACTGGCTCTTCCTCGCCCTGGCCACGCCGGTGCAGTTCTACGCCGGGCGCGATTTTTACATCCACGCCTGGAAGGCGCTGAAGGCCCGCACGGCCAACATGGACACCCTGATCGCGCTCGGCACCTCGGCGGCCTACGGCTACAGCCTCTGGCTACTGCTCGCGGGGCGCAGCGGCCACGTCTACTTCGAGACGGCGGCGGTGATCATCGCCCTCGTTCTCGTTGGCAAGCTGCTGGAGGCCCGGGCCAGGAGCCAGACGAGCGCCGCGATCAAGGCGCTGATGGGCCTGCAGGCCAGGACCGCTCGCGTCCTGCGCGGCGGCTTGGAGACGGACATCCCCATCGGTCAGGTGCGCGTGGGCGACATTGTGCTGGTGCGGCCTGGCGAGAAGGTGCCTGTTGACGGTGTGGTAACCCAGGGAGCCTCGTCCGTGGATGAGAGCATGCTCACCGGTGAGAGCATGCCGGTGCCAAAGCACGTGGGCGACACCGTGATCGGCGCGACGCTCAACCGTACTGGCAGCTTCCAGTTTCGCGCCACCCGTGTGGGCAATGATACGGCGCTCGCCCAGATCGTGCGGCTCGTGCGGGAGGCGCAGGGCTCGAAGGCCCCGGTGCAGCGTCTGGTCGACCGGGTCTCGGCGGTGTTCGTGCCCGTGGTGATCGGCATCGCCCTGGTGACGTTTCTGGCGTGGTGGCTCGCCACCGGCGACGCGGTCCAGGCGATGATCTTCGCCGTGGCGGTGCTGGTGATCGCCTGCCCCTGCGCGCTGGGCCTGGCCACGCCGACGGCGATCATGGTCGGCACGGGCACGGGGGCGCAACACGGCATTCTGATCAAGAACGCGGAGGCCCTGGAGCGTGCCGGCAAGCTGACGGCGGTGATCTTCGACAAGACGGGCACGATCACCCGGGGCCAGCCTGCGGTGACGGACATCGTGGCGCCAGGCGACGAGGGGGAGGTGCTGCGGCTGGCCGGCAGCGTGGAGCGTGGCTCCGAGCACCCGCTGGGCGAGGCGGTGGTGCGGGCGGCGCGGGCCCGTGGCCTCGCGCTCGCGCAGCCCGAGGGCTTCGAGGCGATCGCCGGTCACGGGGTGCGGGCCACGGTGGAGGGCCGGTTGGTGCTGGTTGGCTCGCCGCGCCTGATGCGTGAGCAGGGCGTGGAGCTGGGCGCGCTGGCGGCGGCGGTAGAGCGGCTGCAGCGTGAGGCGAAGACGGCCGTTGTAGTCGCCGTGGACGGTGAGGCCCGGGCAGTGCTCGGGATCGCCGACCCGGTGAAGCCAGGCTCGGCCGAGGCGATCGCCACGCTCACGCGCCAGGGCCTGCAGGTGCTCATGCTCACCGGCGACAACCGGCACACGGCCGAGGCGATCGGTCGGCAGGTGGGCCTGGCGCCGGAGCAGGTGCTGGCCGAGGTGCCCCCCGAACTGAAGGCGGCCGAGGTCCAGCGGGTGCAGCGCGCGGGCCATGTGGTGGCGATGATCGGCGACGGCATCAACGACGCGCCGGCCCTGGCCCAGGCCGACGTGGGCATTGCCATGGGCACAGGGACGGACGTAGCCATGGAGACGGCCGACGTGACGCTGCTGCGGGGCGACCTGCGCTCCGTCGTTCAGGCCATCGAGTTGAGCCGGCGCACCATGCGCACGATCCGCTGGAACCTCTTCTGGGCCTTTATCTACAACATCGTGGGCATCCCGCTGGCAGCAGGCGTGTTCGAGCCGCTGCTGGGCTGGCAGCTCTCGCCGATCTACGCTGCAGCGGCGATGGCCTTCTCCTCGGTCTTCGTGGTGAGCAACTCGCTGCGCCTACGCCGGCTGAGGCTAGAACAGCCAGCGCCTACCCTCCCCCGCGATGGGGCGCGCGACCAGGCTACCTACGGCGCAGGCGTTGGCCCCAGGTAGGCCCGGCGCAGGTCCGGGTCGTCGACTCAGGATGGGGCAAACAGCGATCGGGCACAGGTTCTGTTCGTCCCTGAACGCGCCAGCGGGGCGAACGCAGCCTGGACGCCCGCTTCTGCGGGCGTGACAGCCGCGCCGGGCCAAGCCCGCCACTTGCACGGGGGCTGGCGCCGCGACCGATGGGGTGTCGTTCCCGCGCAAGCGGGAACCCAGGGGCAAGCCCGAGCCCCCGCCCCCAGCGTGGGAGCAGGGGAACGCCGCCTCCGCGTGACAGCCGCCCGGGGGGGCTCCACGCAGGCGGGCGCGATCGTCGCGCGCAACCCCGGGGACTGCGGGTATACTATGATTCGATCGGTTGCTCTCCAGAGGGGACTGGTGTGAGCGAAGAGCCAGCAGCGTTTGATTGGGGCTACGCGTTCGACGAGCGGCTGCGCGAGGTGCCGAACGATCCCGTCTCGATGGGCCACGGCATCGACTGGCTCTGCGAGCAACTGGAGCGCCCGGGGCTCTCACTCCGTGAGCAGGCGCGGCTCGCCGGGCAGATCGGCGCCTATGGCCGTATGCTCGGCCGCGACGCCCTGGCCCTGGCAGCGCTGCAGCGGGCGCTGCGGATCGCTACGGAGCTTGGCGATCAACGACTTCTGGTGGTGAACATGCTGCGCCTCGCTCACCTTGAACAGTGGCAGGGCCGCTTTGAGGAAAGTACCCCGCGCTTCGCCTGGGCGATCCAGCAGTGCGAGGAGCACCCGGAGCTCGCCGGCCTGCTCGATACGGCGTACCAGCACGCCGGTAAGAACGCCTTCGATCAAGGCCAGCACGCCCTGGCTCATCAGTACTTCTCACGTGCCCTGGAGCTGCGCCGGCAGAAGGGCGACCCGGAACTGCTGCGTTCTACCGAGCATGCCCTGGCGATGCTGCGGTGCCCCGGTAGCTGAAAACACACGCCTCCGCCCGATCCCTGGACGATTGCCACGGCGGCCTCGGGAAGGCCGCCGTGTTCTCTGGTTGAGGTTCGCTGCGCTCGCGCCCTGTGTGCGTGACGACAAAGGAGGACGCGATGCACCACGAGCTCTCGCTGATTACCAACATCTCAGTCGCCCTGGTCGCGGCCTTCGTCGGCGGTTTTCTTGCCCGCCGCATTGGATTGCCCACCATCGTCGGCTACATCCTGGCCGGCATGGCGATTGGCCCGTTCACCCCCGGCTTCGTCGGCGATGTTGAGGACATCAGCCAGCTTGCCGAGATCGGGGTGATCTTCCTAATGTTCGGCGTCGGGCTGCACTTCTCGCTCAAGGATCTCTGGGCCGTTCGCCGGATCGCCATCCCCGGCGCGGTGCTCCAGATGCTGATCGCCACTGGCCTGGGCTTCGGGCTCACCCGGTTCTGGGGCTGGTCGGTGGGGGCCGGGCTGGTGCTCGGCCTGGCGATCTCGATCGCTAGCACTGTGGTGCTGCTGCGTGGCCTGATGGACAATGGCCTGCTCAGCACCAGCGCCGGCCAGGTGGCCGTGGGCTGGCTGGTCCTCGAAGATCTGGCGACGGTGCTCATCCTGGTGCTGCTCCCGGCGCTCTTCGCCGAGGGCGAGGGTGGTCTCCTGATGACCGCCGGCATAGCGCTGCTCAAGGCCGCGATCTTCGTTGGGCTGATGCTCTTCGCCGGGGCGCGGCTACTGCCCTGGCTCCTGACCTCGATCGCCCACTCTCGCTCGCGCGAGCTGTTCATCCTGGCTGCCGTCGCCATCGCAATGGGCACGGCCTTCGGCTCGGCCGCCCTCTTCGGCGTCTCGCTAGCGCTGGGCGCCTTCCTCGCCGGGGTCGTGCTCGGCGAGTCTGAGGTCAGCCACCAGGTTGGCGATGATGTGCTGCCGTTCCGCGAGACCTTCGCGGTGATCTTTTTCGTCTCCGTGGGCATGCTGGTCAACCCGGCCTACCTCTGGGCCAACGCCGGGCAGGTGCTCGCGCTGACGGCGCTGATCGTGGCCGGTAAGGCCATCTTCACCCTGCTGCTCGGGCTCATCCTGCCGGCAAGTGGGCGCACCATGCTGGTCGTCTCGGCTGGCCTGAGCCAGATCGGCGAGTTCTCCTTCATCGTCGGGCAGGCGGGCGTAAGCCTCGGTGTACTCACCCAGGATCAGTACTCGCTCATTCTGGCCGGCGCGCTGCTTTCGATCATGCTCAACCCGCTCATGTTCAGGGCCATCCCGCACGCGGAGCGGCTCTTGCAACGCATGCCCTGGCTCTGGTCACGCCTCGACCGGCATCCGCCCCAGGCCGCCGGCCCGGTGCTCCCTCAGAAGGATCACGTGGTCGTGGTTGGCTACGGGCGCGTCGGCGAGCATATCGTCTCGGTGCTGGAGCGGCTCGGCATCCCCCGACTGGTGGTCGAGATTGACTCGGGGCGGGCGGCGGAGTTTAATGCGCGCGGTATCCCGACCCTCTACGGCGACGCGGCCAACTCCGAGGTGCTCACCCACGCCGGCCTGGCGCAGGCCCGGGCCCTGGTGGTCACTTTGCCCGACGAAGCTGCGGCTGAGTTGGTGGTTGCCACCGCGCGCGACCTGGCCCCGCAGCTGCCGGTGATCGCCCGGGCCGCGACGACCTCCGGGGTTGGCCGGCTCACGGACCTGGGCGCGCAGGACGTGATCCACCCTGAGCTGGAGGGTGGGCTGGAGGTGGTGCGCCACACCCTGATGCGCCTGGACTACCCGCCGACCCAGGTGCAGAGCTACACTGACGCGGTGCGCCGCGATCAGTACGACACCTCGGTGTCGAGCCCGGCCGAGCACCAGGTGTTGGAGCAGTTGCTCCACACCGCCCGTGGGATCGAGATCGCCTGGCGCTCCATCCCGGCGGGCAGCCCCCTGGTGGGCCGCTCGCTGGCCGAGGCGAACCTGCGGGCCCATACCGGAGCCTCGGTCATCGCGCTGATCCGCGAGCAGCAGCTGCTGGCCAACCCCAAGTCGAGTACACGCTTTCAGGCTGGTGATCTGGTGGGCCTGATCGGTGAGGGCGCCGATGTCGCCGCCGCCGAGCGCATGATTAACGGCGAGGCCGATCCCCCGCTGGAGAGCCCGGTCGGGCTGCGTCTCCCTGGCGAGGCCAGCGTGGCCCCGTGAGGGTTCGGTCCCTTGTGCTTACCGATTGTCGCAGGCGGCCAGGGCGCTTGTCTGCATCAAGCGAGGCACTACCAGCCACGCGCAACCGGCAGAACCTCCACCTGCACCGCGAGTGCGGTGTGGGAACGAGGATGGTCGAAGAAGTCGATCTGCGCGCGACAGGGGAGCTGTGGCGGGGGCCGGAGCGGGTCGAGCCGCAGGCGCATGGAGCCACGTTGCCCCGGGCCGAGCACGAGCGGGCGCGGTTCAGCGTGGAGCCACGGCGGCAATTCGGGGGTCAGGGCGGCCCAGCGAGTGCCACGGTTCGCAAGCTGGATCACCAGCGGCCTGGTGGCGCGCTCAACAAGCGTCACCAGGGGTGGATCTACGCTCAGCGCGGCTCGCCGCGCGCCATAGCCCTGAGGATCGAGCAAAGCCAGCGTACGATCGAGCTCCACACGAGGATCGTGGCGATTGGCGATGTTGTTCATGATCACGCGCATCCGGCGCTGGAACGGCTCATCGCCCCACAGAACGATCTGGCGGAAAAAGGTGTCGGTCTCGCGATCGGCCATCCACGCCACGGCTAGCTCCCAGTGATCCAGGCACCACTGCACCAACTCGGCGATGGCGCTGAAGCGGCTGCCGTCGGGGGCCTCCATGACATAGGTTGCCGTAAAGGGTACCTCGATCGGCGAGCCGTGCGCGACGAGCAGGCGCAAGGTTCTCAGCCCGGTTGGGGCGGGGGGCGGCGGGCCGGCGCGGCGGAAGAGCCTGAACTGCCCCGAAGCCCCGGGGCGCAGCCCGAGTGTCTGCGGCCCCGTACAGCCCAGCAGGTGATCGAGGACGAGCGAAACCTCGGCATACCCGCGCCCCGTATTCGTCACCCGCAGGTACAGCTCACGGGAGTCGCGCGCCTGCAGGAGCGTCATCACACCCTGGTCGAGCCGGGCCGGGCTCACCGTGACCCGGGGCTGAGGAAACTGCTGGTCGAGCAGTCGCAAGAGCTGGCCGAGCCCGGCATCGCCACGGTCATCGCGATCGGGCCCGGTATACCGGCTGGCAGCCTGTACGTCAGCTGCCAGCTGCTGGTCACCCCAGATCGCCCCGATCTGGGCCGGGAGCGTACTACGCATCCAGGCGCGGGCTATCTCCCAGTGGTGCTCGCACCAGCGGGCCAGCTCGGCGCGGGTAGCGACGTGGCTGCCATCCGGCGTCTGAAGCAACGGGGCGGCCGGTCGCTGCGCCAGGATCGCCGCGAGTGCACGCCCGAGATCGGCGGCGCCGGGCCGGCGCTGCACGTCGTGCTCGAGGGCCGCCGCCAGCGCCTGCCCCAGGGTGCCGAGCTGCGGCAGCAGGGGAAAAACGAAGGGGTGCAGGCCGGGGTCGTCGTCGGTGGCGAGGTGATAGAGCGTGGCCGCGAGGGCGTACAGATCGCTACGGGGCTCGCTCAGGCCTCGGTACTGCTCAGGCGGGGCGTAGCCCTGGGTCCCGTAGATGCTCGACTGCTGGAGCCCAACCCCGCCACCGGCCTGTCGAGCCAGGCGAGCTCTGGCCGTGCCGAAATCGACCAGGCGCAGCCCGCCGCCATTGGCGCCCACCAGCAGGTTGGCCGGCTTGATATCGTGATGGATCACGGGGGCGGGGCGCTGGCTGGCCAGATACTCCAGCACCTCGCAGAGCAAGACCCCCCAGCGCAGCACCTGAGGGATAGGGTAGGCCGCGCCGGGAACAATCTTGCCGGTGACCGGGTCGCGGGTGCTAAGCCCCTGCTGCAGATCGTGGCCCTCGATATACTCCATTACGATCACGTTGTGCGGCCCCTCGGGGAAGAAGGCGTAGATCTGCGCGATCGCCGGGTGGCGCAGGTGGGCCAGGGTGCGCGCCTCCGCTACGAAGCGCTGCTGGGCTGCCCGGACCGCCTGTGGGTCCGAGGTATCGAAGTAGTCGAGCAGTACCTTCAGCACAACCGGACGGTCGAAGGTGGCGTGATCGGTGGCAAGGTAGATTGTGCCCATGCCGCCCCGCGAAAGCTCGCGCTGGATCGTGTAGCGTCCCCCGGCCAGTTGCGCGCCGGGCTGCCATTGGGGCACCAGCGCGCCGGGCTGCCCGGGGGCAAGCGGTCGGCCGCAACCGGGGCAAAAGCGGGCCTGGAGGTGGTGCGGCGCCCCGCACGCGGAGCAGCGAACGCTCATCCTGAATCCTTCCTCACACAACCCGTGGCTCTTCGTCTGCGAGAGCGGCACCGGCATCCCGTGGGCGCGCCAACGAATGTTCCTTGTATACCACAGCGGCGCGTGCTACGCCACGTCCCGCGCCACGCAGTCAAATATCCCGCCGCTCATGCCAGCTCCTTTCCGATGGTTTGTTTCCGGGTGTGGCCGAAGGAGGCTGGCGCAGCAGCGCGACCCCGAGGGTCGGAAGGGCATGCGCTTCGTTGACCAGCAGCGCTACGAGCTCGAACGGCTCGCCGCCGAGCAGCGCCTGGATCAGAAACAGTAGCACAAGGGGTAGGCCTCAGAACAGCTGGAGCCACTACCCCTTGCTCGCGCCTCTGGCAAGCGGCGCATAGCTCGCTGTGCGCCAGCCGCTTGCCTGGACGCTGGCCCGCCCGCGCAGGCGGGCGTCCAGGCCAGGTGCGCGGATTGCGCCTGGGTCCCCGCTGTCGCAGGGACGACATCCTTAGCGTGTGGGGTCGCCCGGGGGGTCACGCCCGCGCAGGGGGGCGTCCAGGGGACGGGGCCGGTCACTCGGAGAGCCGGGTTCCCGCGTGGGCGGGGAGTCCTTAGACGAGCAGAAAGGCCACCAGCAGCGTCAGCACGGTCACCGGTACGCCAACTCGCAGATAGGCGCGAAAGGTGATCCGCACACCCCAGCGCAGGGCGAGCTCGGCAACGATCAGGTTGGCCACCGAGCCCACGAGAGTGAGATTACCGGCCAGGGTCGAGGCTGCGGCGAGCATGAGCCAGGCCCGCTCCTGATCGGCGAAGGCCGGCACGAGCCCTTGCAGCAATAGCACCGCCGGCACATTGCTGATCAGATTGGAGAGCACGACGGCGATCAGCCCGAAGGGAACGAGGCCGCTGTTCGCCAGCGGTGCGAGCAGGGCGAAGAGTTGATCGGCAAGCCCCTGGGTCTCAAGGCTATGGGTGACGACAAACAGCCCGGCGAAGAAGACGAGCAGGCTCCAATCGATCAGCTTGTAGATCCGCTCGGGCCGCAGGCGCCTGGTGGCGAGCATGGCGGCGGCGGCGAGAAAGGCGGCCAGGGGCACAGGTACACCGACCAGAAAGGCGGCTAGCATCAGACCCACCACCAGCGCCGTCTTCAGCAGGAGCGGCCGAAAGACGCGCACCCGCTCGCCTGGCGGCAGCTCCAGGCGGGCCCGCCCGAACTCGTCGCGGTAGACGAGCACGATCACCAGCCAGCAGATCCCCAGGCCGATCAGCGCTGTTGGCGCCAGGGCCAGCGCAAACTGCCCGTATGGGATCTGGGAGAGGCTGCCGATGATCATGTTCTGCGGGTTGCCCGTGATCGTGGCCGTCGAGCCGACATTGGCCGAGAGCGCGAGCGCGAGCAGGTAGGGCACCGGGTTGCGGCGCAGCGCCAGGGTCGTTTCGAGCACTACCGGCGTGAACATGAGCACCACGGTGTCGTTGAGGAACAGCGCCGAGAGCACGCCACCCGCGAGGACGACGACGGCGAGCAGGGTGCGTGGGCTGCGGGCGAGTTGCACGATGCGCGTGCCGATCAGGCGGAAGAAGCCAGCCAGGAAGAGGCAGGCGTTCAGCACCATCATGCTGAAGAGGAGCAGGATGGTCTCCAGATCGAGCCCGGCGAAGGCTTCTTCCAGCGACAGCGCGCCGATGGCCAGCAAGAGCGCCGAGCCGAGCAGCGTGATCGTGGTGCGATCAGCGCGCAGCACCGGCCAGCGACCGACGGCGATTCCCCCGATCGTCGCGGCGACGATCAGGGCGGTGATCCAGGGGAGGGTCGTCGTCCACCAGAGCGAGGACAGCATGCCTATCACGCCATGGCCCGGCTCTCCTTCGGGCGCTGCGCGCGCCGGTGAAGCTGCTCGGCCAGGACGTAACTACCGATCACGAAGATCGCGGCGGCGGCCTGGAGCCCGATGCCCTCCCAGGTAGGGTAGAGCCCGAACCAGAACCCCGACCAGTATGGTAACCCAAGCCAGCGGATCGGATGCAGCGGCAGCCAGCCCACGACCTGTAGCACGTTCACGGTATTGCCGACCATCTGCAAGAGTACCGCGCCAATCAGCACCCCGGTGACGATCAGCATCTTCTTGTGCGGCAGCCTGGCTTGCAGGCCGAAGACCGCCAGACCGACGAGGATGGTGAGCGCGAGGCCCACGGCCACGCCGACCAGCACGACGGGCGTACCGCCCTCCAACACCAGGGCCTGCAGGAAGAGCACCGTCTCGAACCCTTCGCGGTAGATGCTGGCAAAGCCAAGGGTGATCAGGCCGAGCCACTGGCCGGCCTCGCCGCCGAGGATGCGCCGTTTCTGCTGGTGGAAGTTGCTCATCCAGCCCTTCCAGTAGACGTCGTGGAAGAACCAGTTGGTGATCAGCAGTAGCACGGCAATGGCGATCAGCGAGACGATCGCCTCCAGCTTCTCGCCGAAGCGGGCCATCGCCAGCAGGGCGCCACGGGCCACCAGCCAGGTGATCACCGTCGCTAGCAGGGCGAGGGCGGTGCCGATCCAGAGCGGTCGGCGGAAGCGGCGCTGCGCGCCGACTTTGAGGCTGCCCAGCAGCGAGGCAAGGATGAGCACCGCCTCCAGGCCTTCGCGGAAGACGATCACAGCGGCGTTGGTGGCGACGGCGGCAGGGGCGTTGTTGCCGGCCAGAGCCTGCTCGGCCTCGGCCAGGGCTTTGTTCAGTTCGGCGCGGGTGGCGGCGATCTCGGCGGCAGGCGCGCGTTGTTCGATCAGGTAGGCCAGCCCCTTGTGTTCGCCCTGGCCGTACCAGAAGTAACCCTCCAGCAGCGGTTTGAACCGGGGCGCAAAGGCGATCAGCTTGGCCTCGGGGCCGATCTCCATGATCGCGTAGGCCTCCAGGCGCGCCGACTCGGCCAGGGCGTACTCACCCGCCGCCACTGCCTGCTCCATCTGATCCAGGGCGGTGGCGATCACGTCGAAGTCGGCGCCGCTGTCCTGTTTGAGCCACTCGGCCGGTAGCAGGGTTGTGAGATCGCTGCGCAGCGTCTCCGTGGCCTGCGTCACGACGGGTGGATCGACGACGGCGCTCCGATTGCCGGCGTTGGCGAGGTATGTCCCAAGCTGGTCAAACTGATCGGCCACCCGGGCGGTGGTGGCTGGGTCGTGCTGCTCCAGCGCTGTGCGCAGGTCGTCGAAGGCCGCCCGGGCCCCGGCGTGGAAGGTGATCGCCTCGCGGATCTCGAGGTCGATCGTCACCTGGCCGTTGCGCACGCCGCGACCATACTCGATCGGCACGAGGCTGAGGAAGCGCATCAACTGGCCGGCGCGGCGCTGCTGCTCGGCCTGGCTAAGGGGCGCGGCGCGAAACCCCTGGAGCGCCTGCTCGACGGCGGCGAGGGGCCCGGCGATCGGCTCCCCGGCTTCAGCCGCCTGGCGCAGGCGGGTCAGGGCCGTTTCGGCGGTGGCGAGGGCCGCCGGGCCGCGCTGTTCGGCGTAGGCGGGGGCGAGGATGGCGAAGTAGCCCTCAGCCAGCGCGCCGGCCTCGGCCCGCCGTGTGGCAAAGGCCTGGGCATCAGCCGCCTGCACCGTGGCGAGGGCCTCGTGCAGCCGGGCCTGGTAGGTGTCGAACAGGTCGGCGCGGGCAGCGAGCAGGGCCTCGGCGGGCGCAAGCGATCCGGCGGCGGCGGCGCGCACGGCACGGGTGGCATCGGCGTTGGGGCGCGAGAAGCGTGTGGCGTGCCGGTACTCGCGCAGGGGCAGCCAGCGCTGGGCAGTGACCGGGTCGCCGGAGGCGAGGGCGCCCAGCGTCACCGCGCTACTCCCCTGGAGCACGGCGGTCCAGATCTGGGCGCGGGCGGCGGCGAAGGCCGGGGTATCACCGCTGCGCAGCGCTTGCCTGGCCCGCGCGAAGCCTGCGGCTGTGCGCTGATCGGCCGCAGGCGCCGCCGCCCGCAATGCTGGCGCCAGCACCTCGGTGTAGGTTGTCGCTGCCGCATCGAGGTCCACGGTGGCCGCCGCAGGCTCAGACGCCAGTGCAAACTGGGCCTGCAGCAGCGTGGCGCGGATCTGCTCGCCCGCCTGGCCGGGCGCCATCGTCTGCGCGGCGGCGGGGCGAAGCGGCAGCAGGGCGAGGATGCCAATGAGCAGTGCTGTACAACAACGGTGCATGGTTCCCCCCGGCTACTCCGCGATCGTCACGCCGAGCGCCCCGGCCATCTGGCTGATCTGGCCCGTGATGGCGGTGGCGCGGTTCTGCGCCTCGGCTCCCAGTGTATCGGCCTCCTCAGGCGTGAAGCGCCTGCCGCCCTGCTCCTGGGCATAGACATCAGCGACAAAGCCCTTCAGCGCGCTCAGGTCGGTGGCGATCTGCTCGGCCTGGGCGCTATCCACCGTCTCGACCCGGGGGCGTACCTGGGCGTAGACCAACTCCAGGCCGCCGAGGATGTCCTGGATGTCGGCCAGGCGCGAGATGGCCACGAAGTCCCGCTGGGTCGAGGCATCACCGGCGACGAATCGCGAATCCTTCCAGGAGCCGAAATACTCGCTCATCGTCGGCACCATCACCACCAGCGCGGTAAAGGCGTCCGACTCGGTCGGGGTCCAGGCCTCGCCCGCTGCGGCCAGTTCGTTCGCCATGCTGTCGAGCAGATCGACGCCGCCTTTGAGCACGTTCGCGTCGGGGAGCGCCTCGCCAAAGGAAACCGTACCGTCATCGTTCCAGTCGGCCGCAACGCCCGAGGCGAAGGCGGGGTCGGTGCCCCAGAGCGTGCTCTCGGTGACGCCGAAGAGGTTGCCGGGCTTCTCCAGCACGCGCCCATCGGGCAGAGTGATGTCGAACGAGACGGCACCCTCGGGGTCGTCGGCGGCGGCCGCGCCCGCGTCGAGATCCACATCGAACCGGGCCAGGCTGGGCGTGCCAGCGACGATCCCTTCCATCTTCTCGTAGGCAGGGCTGGCGATCATCCATGCCTCGCGGGCGGCCTCGATCGTGGCGATCACCGCCTCCTGCTGGCCCTCCCAGAGGGCGGCATAGTCGAAGCTCGCACCCTCGGCCAGGGCGTAGTAGCGGTCTGAGGCAGCCTTGAGCTCCCTCGTCGCGGCGGTGAGCGCGGCGGTCTGGCCGAGCAGATAGTCCTTGATGCCGCTCAGATCGACCGCAGCCGGGGCACTGGTCGCGACGGCAGCAGGCGCCGTCGTCGGGGCACTCGTGGGCGCCGCCTGCCCGCAGCCCGCGAGCAGGAGCGCAAGCGTCGTAAGGGTCAGTAACAGTCGCGTGCGCATACCTTCTCCTTGAGTGAGAGCCTGACGATGTCAGCAATCATCAGCCAGTCGTACCCGGCCCAGCGCCGTGTCGTGTGGGCCACCGGGGTGGTGTTACTCGGGTGCGCCATCGCCAACCTCGCTGATCCAGCGCACTTTGGGTGCAAGGGGCTGGCGTTTCCCGGCTGGCCACGCGCCCGCTGGCAGACCGACGTAGAGAAAGCCGAGCAACCGTGTGCTCGGCGCAAAGCCGACCACCTCGGCAACGTGCGCGTGCGTCGCGCAGCCGCCGCTGGTCCACTTGCTGGCCAGGCCGAGCGCGCTGGCCATCAACTGGGCATTCTGCACCGCGCTGCCGAAGGCGATCAACTCCTCCCACTCCGGCATCTTCGGGTTTGGCTCCATGCCCAGGGCGATCCAGACCGGCGCCTGCCAGACTCGCTCGCGCTGGGCGCGCTCGCCGGGGCACCCCTCGGGCTCGTCGGGGTTGAGCAGGCGGAAGGCCGCGCCAAAGGCATCGCCGACGATGCGCCGCGCCGCGCCGCTGAAGACGACGAAGCGCCAGGGCTCGGTCTTGCCGTGGCTCGGCGCCCAGTTGGCTGCCTCCAGCATGCGGCCCACCAGGTCGAGCGGGATCGGGTCTGGGGCGAGTTCCTTCAGGCCGAAGGAGCGCCGGGTGGCGATGGCGTTAAACAGCCGCTCTGGCGTCTCGCGATCCCGGTGTGGCTCAGGAGCTGTCACGAAGGCTAGATCGGCGCCGCCGATGCGAGCGCGCTGGGCCAGTGCCACCAGGGTGGGGCGGAGCTGAGCAGCGTCGGTAAGCGGTTGGTCGAAGGGCACCCGAACGTGCTCGGTGCGCCCGCTCCCGGTGACGTGCAGGTCAAGGCCTGCCGCGTCGAGCCCGGTGAGGGTGGCCGCCTCGGCCCAGGTGAGGCCAGCGAGCCCACGCGCATAGGCCAGCACGGCGTCGGCATGGTCGCCATTCATGTGCGCAATAGCGCGCGCGGCGAACGGGGCGAGCGGATCGGCGGTGGTGGTCATTGGCGCGTCTCCTGATGGGTTTCCGGGCTGAACGAATAGGGCGCGAGACGAGCGCCGCCTGCGCGCCCGTCCGTGATGGTAGCGCTACGGCCTGTCGGCTCTGAAGCCAGATCGGCGCACGCGGCGGAGCAGCAGGCTCACGCCTGCGACAAGAAGGGTCGCCAGCAGCAAGGCGCAGAGCAACAGCATCAGCGCGCGAGCGATGATCGCCGCCACCTGCGCCGGCTGCCGGCCGGCATTGAGGCTCCTGAGCTCTGGCAGCACACTGAGCGTACCTAGCATCCCGAGCAGTGCCAGCAACGCCACGGCCAGCAGCGCGCGCCGGGCGTACTGCGGCTCCATGGCCAGCGTGCCCAGGATGGCGATCAGCATCCCGAGGAGGAGCGGGAGGAACGCGCCGCCGCCGCGCACACCGATCACGTAGCGGTTGAGCACGCCGACCAGCGTCAGCAGGAGGCCCACCCAGAGCGTCACGCGCAGCGTGATAGCGGTCATCGTCGGTCGATACCCTCTCCAGGGGCTCCCCATCCGCTGCCGGCGTGACGCTGAACGAGAGCAGAAATCCGGAAACCGGGGAACCTCAAGCGGATGACGTTCTGAAGGGCTCCAGCGCTTCGCTGCCGGCGCGACCCTTTCGAAAAATGCGCCCGTCACCGGGGGCCGTCGAGCACCGGCGTCGTTGCGCTGGCGCCAGCGAGGTGCGTAAACAGGTCATCGAGCACCTTATTCGCCAGCAGGTAGGTCTGTGAGCGCCACCAGTACTCGGGCACGCGGAAGGCCTGGCCGGCCTTCACCGCATTGAGGCTCTGCCAGACGGGCTGCGCCTCGAAGGCCGTCATGCTCTCACGCTCCTTGCCTGCCACCTCCGGATCGCTCGACGCATAGGTAAAGTAGAAGATCGCGTCGCCGTCGGCGAGGTCGAGCCGCTCGGTTGAGATCTGCACATACTGGCTGGCCTGGTAGCGCTCGGTGGCGGCCTCGCCCACAAGGCTCTGCGCCTCGGGCCGCGCCAGACCGACATCGGTCAGGATCGCGCCGGGCGGCGTATCCGGCATCCAGAGCGATATACCGTAGCTGCTGGTCGAGAGAACCGAGATCTCCCGGTCGATTGTATCGCCGAGGGCCGTCCGCAGTTCGTCGGTGCGGGTCCGGTAGTTCGCCAGCATCGCGTCGTAGAAGTCGGGCATGCCGAGCACGTCGGCCCAGAGGCGCATGCCAAGCTTCCAGTCGTTGTAGATGATCGGATCGGCGAACACGAGTGGCGCGATCTGACGCGCCTGCTCAGCATCGATCGACTCGCCCGCGCTGGTGCCGCCCACGGCGAGAATGAGGTCGGGCTTGAGCAGCGCAACCTTCTCCAGGTTGGCGGGGTACCCCACGTCCTCGACGTTGGCGAGGCGCTCGGCAAAGGGTGGGTGCAGCAGCGGCAGCTCGCTGAGGATCCAGCCGCTGGTGGCGAGTAGGGTCTTCTCCGCGAGCAGCGTCAGCTCCACCGAGGCCATATCCAGCGCGATGATACGCTGCGGCTCGGCAGGAATGCAGACCGGCTCGCCTTCAAGAAGCTCATGGTCGAAGCGGCGCTGCCCGGCCGGGCAACTGCCGGCTGTAGCCGGGGTTGTGGGGGCGTCTGTGGCTACCGGAGCACCGGTGGGGGCGGGAACACTGGTTGGCGCGGCGGTGGGTGCAGCAGTAGGCTGGCCACCGCAGGCGGCGAGCAGGGTGAGCAGGCTGAGTAGGGCGACGAAGTGCGCACGCATGGGTGATCCTTCAGTACTATCCGCCACTCGTCTGGCGCAGCGCCCGCGTGATCGTCGCGATGGCAACGGGCGCGCTGAGAACGGTCACATGGGGGACGGCGAAGACGGTGTTGAAGTCGAGGCACCAGGGATCAGTCGTCGTTCATGCCAGGTCCAGCAGCATCTTCCTTTCCGGTGATCAGGCGATCGGCGCGCATGGTGGTCCATGCCGCCACGGATGAGACGCTCTTGTTGATCGGGCCGGGCTCCGCCCAGGCACGGGCCGTGTGCGCGGGGATCGTCAGCGCTGCTCCAGCTCCACCCGGCCCCAGAGGAAACCCGCTACACGCCGCGAGAGCACCTGGGTGGCATTGGCCCGCCGCACACGGATGCCATCGATGGCATC